>JAHDGN010000130.1 GCA_020627645.1 Akkermansiaceae bacterium | reverse complement strand
AAAATCCTCACCAGAGCCAAGCACGCCCTCACCACCCTCGATCCCTCACAAAACCCATATCTCCAGTATATCCTCACCGGCCAATACCAAACCCTCCCCCTGGCCCTCCAAGAAGAGTCCTTCCACAAAATCCGCACCGCTCTCCAAGAAAACCGCCTCACCATCACCCAAAAACCCATCGAACAGATCCTCGAGAGCGGCCAAAAATTCGATGCTTACAACCTCAGCGACATCTTCGAATACATGTCACCAAAAGCCACCCAAACCCTCTTCAAAAAAATCGCAGACGCCTCCAACTCCGGCGCCCGCCTCGCCTACTGGAACATGCTCGCCCCCCGCCAATCCAACCACCCCCACCTCCACCACCTCACCGAAGAATCCGAAACCCTTCACCACCAAGACCG
Source organism: Akkermansiaceae bacterium (assembly GCA_020627645.1). GTDB lineage: Bacteria > Verrucomicrobiota > Verrucomicrobiia > Verrucomicrobiales > Akkermansiaceae > SW10. The sequence goes on along the minus strand of JAHDGN010000130.1, from coordinate 7,750 downwards.
TGCCTTCTTCTACTCCTCCTTTCACCTAGAACAAGTCACCCCCTAAACCAAACCCAGTCCCCATATCACCTCCCCAAACCAAACAACCCCACCCCCACATCAGAGCGGCAGCTCCTCTAAAAGCGAACAGCCAACCGCCAAAAGTCAAAAGCCATCGCCAAAAACCAATGATCAATCCTAAAATTTCACACCTCAACCAAACCCAGTCCCCTCATCACCTCCTCAGACCAAACAACCCCACCCCCACATCAGAGCGGCAGCTCCTCTAAAAGCTAACAGCCAACCGCCAAAAGCCATCGCCGCACACCAAACCGCTTCCAACACCGACAACATTCGTTCATTATAAAATCCTTCATTCGTTCATTCCAAAGTGTCACCCGAACTCCAACGCAAAGCCGCCCACGTCATCATGGGCACGATTTGCCTTACCTTCCCCTGGGTCTTTAGCTCTCCGTGGCAAGTAGACATCCTCGCCACGATCTTCTTTGTTCTCCTCCTCCTGATCCGCCATACCAATTCCATTTTCTCTCGTATCCTCCACCGTGTCACCCGCTTCTCCTATGGAGACCTCTTGTTCCCCATCGGCATTGCCCTCACCTTCCGCCTCACCTATCACACTCCCTCTCTCTACCTAATCGGTATCGGCATCCTCACCTGTGCCGATACCGCCGGAGCCCTCATTGGCAAAAGATTCGGTCGACATCCCTACCAAACCAATGCCGGCCAAAAATCAATCGAAGGATCGCTCGCCGTCTTCATCATCTCCTTCCTCATTACCCTATCCATCTCACTCATCAACCAAATCCCCAACGCCCTCACCATCTCAATCATCATCGCAGCCCTCGCCACCATGGCCGAAGGCATCCTCGGAGCCGGCCTCGACAACGTCATACTGCCTCTCGCCATCGTCTCCCTCCTCACCTTCCTCCAAAACCTAACCCCACACGAACTCCACTCCCGCATCCTCATCCTTCTCGCCCTCACCTCCCTCTTCATCCTCGCCCGACGCCTCACCTCCCTCAACGGCGGCGGCCTCCTTGCCGCCACCACCTTTGGCTACCTAGCCTTCGCCCTATCGGGTCCATGGACCCTTCTCCCCCCCACCCTCCTATTCCTCATCCACCTCCTCACCAATCTTCGCTTCCCCCATCTCAAACTCCTCAATCACGGCCCCGAAACCATCACCGCCATCGCCATCCCCGCCCTCATCTGGATCGCCCTTCAACACACCACTCAACTCTCCCCCCGCCACTTTCAATGGGGATACACCCTGACATTCATGACCCACACAGCCCTTCTTCACCACAACACCCGCCTCCACCTCAACCTCCCTCCAGCAACCCTGGTCTCTATCGCCAAAACCTCCCTCGTCAGCCTACCCCTTCCAACTTTCCCTCTCAACCTCATCAGCGCAGCTTCGCTCTCCTCTATCACCCGTCTCCTTCCGCCCCTGAACCGACCCACCCAATCCATTCTCTCCTTCTTAATCTCAACTCCCATTCTTTTCCTATGAATCAACCGGACCACATCATCAACAAGCTTGGAATCTGGCACTCCAACACACCCAAATACCAAGACCATAGAGTGGGCACATTCGGTGTTCCCTCAAACATCGAGGAACTTCAAGATGCCGAAGACTACCTGCGCACGAAAAACTGCACCATTGCCATCGGCCCCATGGAAGGCAACACCTGGCGGCCCCATCGCGCCATCACCCAGACCGACAACTCCCCCCCTTTTCTTCTCGAACCACAAACTCCGCCCGAACTCCCCCAACTCCTCCTCGACTCCGGATACACCCCACTCTCCACCGACACCTCATCCACCATCGACCTGGCCCAACCACAACCAAATCTATCCCGCCTCCAAAAACGACTCAAAGAACACCAAGTCACCATCAGCCCACTCGACACCAACAACCTCAAAGCCGAACTCATCAAAATCCATCAACTCAGCCTCGAAGCCTTCTCAAAGAACTTCCTCTACACACCGATTTCCCAAAACGAATTCCTCCAACAATACCTACCCTTCGCCCCTCACCTCACCCCACAAGACGCCTTCCTCGCCTATCACAATCAAAAACTCATCGGTTACGTCTTCGGCTTTCCCGACCAAACCCGCTACATCGTCAAAACTCTTGCCGTCCTACCGCAACGAACCAACGCCGGCCTCGGCACCCTCTTAGTCCACCACCTCCAACAAGCCGCTACCAAGCGAGGATTCAAGACAGCCATCCACGCCCTCCAACATGAAAACAACCAATCCCTACGCATCTCCACCCGCTTCAACGCTAGCCCCTTCCGCCAATACACCCTTTTCTCAAAACCTCTCCAGCAACAAGAAACTGCCCACTAATCTCAAATCCCCGATTTCCGACCTCAGACCTCCGACCTCAGACCTCCGACAAAATGAACCTCGTCTCAAAAATCCACCAAAACCCCACCGACCAAGTCGCCATCATTGACGCCAAGGAATCCATCACCTTCCGTCAACTCTCCCAACGAATCGCCGGAGGCGCCGCTCTTCTTCAAAAATCAGGCCTCAAAAAAGGCGACCCCATCCTTCTACTCCACCCCATCTCAATCCCACTCTACGAACTCCTCCTCTCCTCCCTTCATGCTGGCCTCACCGTCATTCTTGTCGACCCCGCAAAGGGGGCCAAATTTTTAAAACACTGTCTCGAATGGATCCCACCCAAAGCGTTTCTAGGCAGTCCAAAAGCACAACTCCTCCGGCTCAAACACCAGCTCCCAAAACCTTTCCACACGGGCTCCTGGCTCCCCTTCACAAAAAAGTGGCAACCACTTCCTGACTCCCCCCCTCCTACCAAAGTTCCACCCAACCACCCCGCCCTCATCACGTTCACCTCCGGCTCAACCGGCCTACCCAAAGGCATCGTCCGCACTCACGAATTCCTCCTCGCTCAAGACCAAACCATCGGCCAAAGCCTCAACCTCCAACCAGGACAAACCGACCTCGTCACCCTCCCTGTCTTCCTCCTCACCAACCTCTCCCACCAAGTCACTTCTGTCATCGCAAACACCGACCTCTCAAAACCAGGAACTCCTCAAACCGAAAACATTCTCCAACAAATCGAAAAATACGACATCACCCGTACCACCGCTGCCCCAGGATTTCTAAACAACATGCCAACTTCATTCTTCGACCGAATGACCGAAATCTATACCGGCGGAGGCCCCGTCTTCCCCGACCTGTTGCAACAAGCTACCGAAAAAATTCACGCCGTCTACGGATCGTCCGAAGCCGAACCCGTCTCACACCTCTCCCCCGACTCTCTCACTCCAGAACTAGAGGAAAAAATCGCCTCTGGCCACGGCCTTCCCGCCGGAAAACCCATCCCCGAAATCGACCTCCGCATCATCAAAAACGAAATCCTCGTCTCCGGCCCCAACGTCCTCCAAGGATACCTCGATGGCCGAGGCGATTCCGAAAACAAAACCACCATCGACGGCAAGGTTTTCCACCGCACCGGCGACGCCGGACAACTCGATAACGATGGAAACCTCTGGCTCCTCGGTCGCCTAGACGGAGAACACCAAAACTACTTCCCTCTCCAAATCGAAGCTGCCCTCCGACAACAACACCCCAACACCCCCTGCGCCTTCTGGAAAGGAACCCTCTACCTCCAGTCTCCACTCGAAATTGATCTCCCCTGGGCACCCATCGAAAAAATCCAAGTCATTTCAAAAATACCCACAGACTCTCGCCACAACTCCAAACTAGATCCCTCAAAACTTCCAACCTAGATCTACCTCGAAGAGGTTAAAACGAATTTTCGAGCCATCCCATGACCAATCTCGATCACCTGAGAGTCACGAGACGGGTCACCGTAAACCACCCGATATGTCCCCGCAGGGATCCTCATTTTTTCAGCTTGAACAAACCTATCGACACTTGCCCCAAAATCCCCCTCTTGATTTGCCAAGAAACGCCAAACATTCCCGCCTCGATCATTTTCAAGCTTATGAAAACCCCAGTCCAATCGTTCTAAATATAACGAGAGTTCGTCTACAGGATCAGAAGCCTCCTCTTCCCTGCGAACCCTATTAATTTTCTCGATATTCATCTCCAACCTCCCCACCCCGCCTTCATACTCCTTCGCAACAGCATCTTTATTCAGATGATTCATCTCCAAAGGCATCAAGTAAACAGCTTGGCCCCTCAGTCCCTTTCCATTTTCCCCCACGACTCGACCGTTAAATTCAAAATGTCGTTCGACCCGCACTTCCCCCAAATTTTGACGCCCACCGCCAGACAAATCCACATCCCGGCTAAAGGGGAAATACCGATTATCAATGACGGAAAGAGTTGCCCGATGTCTACCCTTAGGAACACCAGCGAATTCAAAATAACCGTTAGGACCTGAGTAAACCATTAATTCGTGGACCCTTTGATCATCCTGATCTAGCTCAATTTTTAGGCGAACCGCACCTCTGACGCCCTCCCTTGTAGTCTTTTCTACGATTCTCCCGCTCAAAGTCCCTCCAATCTTAGTCATCAAAAGGGTAAGATTTTTTTTCCCCTCCTTAAGCCGGAATCGGGCATCACACTTCAAATATCCATCGCTTGCAACCTCTATCCCCCATGGAATATCTGACAAACCTTTGAAGACAATTCCACCACGCCTTCCTTGATACCTCTCATTTTCCCGCTCCCCAGATATCTCTGGAAAGTCACCAAATGAAAAATCGACTTCTAGCTTCCAAGAGAGTGTAACATAAAAATCACTCAACTCTTCACCCGTCCCTGCATCGACAACCTTTAGGTGTAGCTCACCAGTATTCGGATCATTTTCCGGCGGGAAGATCCCCCCACCGGGCTCCCCAAGCCTACTAATATTGGGATCTTCCTGTACGATTTTCTTTTCTAAATTTTTAACGGGCTGATTCTCCTTCAACGCCTCAACAAATTCCTCTCGGGCCTTTTTGTAGGGATCCAACGAATGCACCTCATTGTCCGTCGGGTCATCTGAATGATGATCAATGATCGCGATTTCTCTAATACTTCTAACTTCCTCCCCAATGGGCTTCCCTTCAATGCTTGAAGACAATTTCTCTCGAGCACTGCTCTCAGCTGCAGGCCCAACAAGCACTGCGACAACAACCAACCCAATTCCTAAACCCACCATGACCGGAGCCTTTTTCACAAAATCCATCACCATCTTCATCCCACTCGCCAGATCTTGGGAAGAGCCTTGCCTCGCTAGATCACCTGCCAACACCCTCAAGCTCAGTTCTTCAGCAAAACCTACGGGCAATCGATGTTTCAGCTCCGCAGTCAGATTAGACATCACTGCCGCTGACGAAATCGCCACCCCATGCTTCACAAAACGTCCCCTCAACTTCTCGATGATTCGACTGGCCCTCTTCTGACAAGCCGCTTCGGTGATTCCAATCTCAGCTCCAATCTCAGCAAAGGTCTTCCCGTCGTAATAATGTCTAAACAAAAGCTCTCGATCCCCTCTCGAAAGTTTCCCGATCACTTCATCAAGAAAGTCTCTCACTCCAAATAATCCCGCATCATTGACTGTCTTTTGATTCATTTTCTGAGTTCTAAAATGTTCCATTCGCTCCCGATACCTCACCTCGCTGCGAATGAGCGCCCGCGACTCGTTCATTGCCGCACGATGAAGCCAGCCCGGCAGTGCTCGAACATCTCTGATCCCCCCCGCATTCTTGACCAGAGAGAGAAAGACATTCTGCGAAACCTCCTTCGCCATTTCCTGATCTCGCGTCTTTCTCAACGCAACCCCATAGACCAACCCTGAATACTCTTCCACCACCGCTCGAAAATGAAATTCATCTCCAGAGACCCGAAATTTCTCAAAATCACTCATAACAATTGAAATCGACTTCTTCGACATTAACAAATTTATCAATCAGGTGCCGCCCAAATCCAAATCCGGACAAAAAAATGAAAAAAATCACCCGACCCTGATTTTCCCCACACCTTCCACCCCACATCAACGGGCCCAGTATCTCCTCAAATCCAAAAACTTCATCTCAGGATCGTCCAAATACAGCCGCCTCATCGAACCAAATTCCATAGACATCTTCTCCCAAGGAACCAAAGACAATTCCACTTCCTCCCCAACCTTCCACCCCGCCATCTCCGTCTTCCGACCATCTTGAATCCCAACTCCCAGCACAACCAAACTTCCTGGAACCTCCTGCTTCCCCCGAACCAAACGAACATCTGTCAAATACACCTCCATCACCGCGTGACGATAAGGTGAGTTGCCAACGCGAGACGGAACCTGCTGCACCGTCCCCGACACCACGCACTCACCTTCGACAAACCGAACCACCCCGCCTGCCTCCCCATCACTCACCGGCAAAACCCTCCAATCACCCGACGACAATTCCCTTGCCGCAAATTGCCAAACAACCACCTTCTTCCCCTCTAATAACCCAGGGTTTTCTCGAAGTGCCAAACGACTCGAATACGCCCCATCGCCATTCCGAGCAACACAATCAACCTTCGCGCCAATCCCCACCGAAAGATGCTCCCGAAATCCGGCTCCCTCACCCCACCCCATCCCCACTTCTGAATAAATATTGCAAAAACTATCCCCCAACAAAAGCACCTCGCTCACCCAGCCCTCACCCAGCCCCTCGACCTCAATCGAATTCGCCATCACCTTTTCACTCTGCTCCAAGCCGATCATGCTCGCCAGATCTCCGACATTTTCAACGACTTGACTGATTGAACGGTAATGAAAGTCAGGATCTCGAGACACCTCCCAATTACTTTTCAAAAGCCCACTTAAATCCTCCGAAACAACCTTCATTGCCTCTGGCGTCCAATGACTATCCCCCTGCAAAAAAACATCACCCGCCCGCCCATCAAACCGATCCACCAGAATAGGGACAGGGTCATATATCACCACCCCGGACCTCTCCAAAACTTTTCGAAAACTCTCAAAATCCGAATTTCTCAGTACTCGCCCAGATTCCAAACCTGACATCATCATCCCTTTCGAAGGCGTCACCATCACAACCAAATCAACGCCAACCTCCTCAAGGGCCGACCGAAAACCCAACACCGCCGAAATCACATCTCGATTCCGATTCTCCCCACCAAAATCACTCCCCAAGTTGGCACCGACCTCCCCCCCCCTCCTCAAAAACCCCTTCCCAATCAAATGCTCGATATCTGGAAGATAGAATAACTCCCCCTCACGCTCCACGACCCCATGGACCGGCACCCCCAATCCAAGTTGCCAACGATCTAAAACACTTCCCATTTGATCCGGAATCCGTGCTCTCTCCACAAACCTTTCTTCCACAGCCTTTACCCCACCGAACCCTCTCCCCTTCGAAACCTCCACCCCTTCGCCAAACAATTGAAAAATGGCTAACAACAACAGCACCAAACAAAACCCCACTGAAAGGAGATGCTTTGGAGCCAGTCGCGAAAAATGAATCATCAAATCAAAAACCTAAAAAAGAAAATACAGGAACGGCTGATGCGACTGTCTAGACAACAGCAACAGAGTCACCAAAAAGATGGCCAACAAAACGACAACTCGGCCCAAAGAACATTTCTTTCGCCACTCCGCCACAGGTCTTTCCATCACCACCATCACCGAAACCAAAAACAAAAAAAGCAAAACCACCGGACTCAACACAAGTTCCCCCAACCACACCTCGGCTCCCGCACCCTCAGCCTGACCAAGTGAATGCACCACCCGCTGAAGCAGGTGGCTTCAAGTTCGTCGACTAAAGTC
>JAHDGN010000129.1 GCA_020627645.1 Akkermansiaceae bacterium | reverse complement strand
CCCCAATAACACCTCTCCTTGGTTCCTTGTCACCAACGCTGCCAGTGGTGCCACTTCGAACATTTCCGTGAACGGAGGCCTCTTCGTGGAGATCTCCAACCCTGGAAGTCTTGGATTTCATATACAGCTCATCCACAACAATCTGACCCTGATACTCAACAACAATTACACCCTCACTTTTCGTGTCCGTGCCGTATCGTCAAACCGCGATCTCACATGTCTGGTCCAGACAAATACCCCCAACAGAGTAGACCTTCTCAGAGAGGACATTGCCATTACCACAGCTCCCCAAGATTTCTCATTTGATTTCTCAATGACTGAACCTGACGGCCAGGGAGCACGGGTCGCATTCAACCTAGGAGGTGATTCGGAAGATATCATCTTCGAGTGTGTCTCACTCACAGTTGCTACCCCTCCCACAAATCCGTTTCGAGATCAATGCCACCAATTCAATCAACGACTTGCTCGCGGAAACAACTTTGCAGCTTACATGGCCACCCCGGGACAGGGCGCCCCTGAAGACTACAAGCTATTAAGAGAAAACGGATTCAACCACTGCAGAATTGGATACAAAATGGACGAGCTCTTTGGACCTGGTCCAACATTTTTAATCCCAGATTCACACCTCAACGAACTGAAAAGACTTGTCAATCTTTGTAACTCGGAAGGACTCATTGCAATTGTCGATCCAGTTCACAATTGGGCAAATGGACCGGGCTTTTCTTATCCTAATGATATGCAAAAACTTTTAACCATCTGGAACCAAGTTGCCCTTGCTTTCGCCAGCAGTTCTAACGACCAAGTTGCCTTTGAAATTCTCAATGAACCCCACGGCGATAGTAACATTCAGGCTGTAACAACCGCAGCCTTATCTGAAATCCGGAGCATTTCAGGGAACGAAAATCGGCCAGTCATTATCAGTGCCCAAGGATTCTCAACGCGCCAAGCGCTCATTGATCTCTTTGACAACGATCAAATTCCAACCTCTGACCCCTGGATCATCGGGACATTTCACTACTACGATCCACGACCTTTTACCACTCCTGACAACGCTGGAAATGGAACCGCGATTCCCTGGGCAATCAATGGCCCAACTGATCCTGAGTTTCTTCAAATCGAAAACGATTTCCAAGCCGTCCAAGACGCAAACACAGCCTGGGCTTCGAGGAACAATACAACTCCAATCCCAATCTACGTTGGAGAATTTGGATGTGACAACATCGCCAATGTTCTAGACCGTAAAAGATGGCTTTCTTGGGTGCGTATGCAGGCTGAAAAGCAGGGCTTCTCCTGGTGCCACTGGCTCATGTATAACGATACCGACTTCTCAAAAGGGATGGGACCATGGACACCAGCCGAAAAAAACGATCCTTCCCTACGAATTTTTCAACCAGAAGCCGTCGAAGCCCTGATTGGAATCTACGAGCTTGAAACTTCAACACTCCTTGGCGGAGCAATGACATCCACAGAACCTTTTGCTTACCTAGGTTCTGGAGCGGCTCGCCTCCCAGCCATGTCATCAAGTATTTCCTTGCCGGTGTATGTCCCGACAACGACCGAGTATCTCATATCCCTACGATATTCTTCCTCGACCGTGACTGATCTTCTTCTCACGTCCTCCACTGGAGGAACAACGATTTCTTCAAAGAACATCACCCTACCCGCACTGACAGAACCCAATTCTTGGGGAATTTACCACACGAACATTTTAGTAGCCGGAGATGGGACCGGTTCACTGACAATGACCTCGTCTTCAAATCAAAGTTTCGACCTAGATCGACTCAAAATCCTGACGCCCTCCGAGTGATCACATTTTGGCCCCATCACCGAAGCTCTCAAGACAACGCCAATCTCAATCATCGACAACTACAGGTAGATCTACATAAATGACTTTCAAAGATCCCCGACAACTTAGAGATTTGGTGAGATTTTTTTACCAAGCACTTTTAAATCATGATCGATTCTCATCACCACCTCTGGACCTATAATAAAGAAGAATACCCTTGGATCCCTGAACAATCCCCTCTCGCCAAAAACCACCTCATCCCAGAACTAGAAGAGGCCACCTCTTCTGAAGGCGTATCCGGCACCATTGTCGTTCAAGCTCGGCAAAAAATCGAAGAATCACACGACCTTCTAGAGATCGCCAATCAAACCAAACTCATCAAGGGCGTAGTTGGTTGGGTCCCTCTCATCGACAAAGATGTTCGAAGTGAACTCGAAAAGTTTGCCCAAGATCCGAAATTCGTAGGCGTCCGACATGTCCTTCAAGACGAACCAGACGATTATTTCCTGCGAGACGACTTCCACTGTGGTCTAGCTCACCTTCCATCGCTCAATCTCAAATATGACCTCCTCCTCTTTCAACGCCAGATTCCTGTTGCCACGAAACTTGTCGATCGCCAACCCAATCTACCAATCATCATCAACCACATTGCAAAACCCGAGGCAAAGAGCGGGCAAATTGAGCCCGAATGGCGCTCAGGAATGAAAGAGCTAGCGCGCCGAGACAACATCACAGGCGTTAAATTTTCCGGCCTCGCAACCGAATTCCCCTCGAACGACCCGATCGATCCGGACACCATCAGAGCCTATTTTGAGGAATCTCTCGAGATTTTCGGCTCCGACCGTCTCATGTTCGGCACCGACTGGCCAGTCGCACTCCTTCGCCTAGAGTCATATCAACAATGGGCTCAAACGGTAAGAGCCTTGGTCGCTGCTCTCTCCGCCGATGAAAAGGATCAAATACTAACAACAAATGCCCAAAAAATTTACGATCTTGTGGGCTAATTCTCGGATTCGATCCTTTTTTCTTTAGATTCTAGACTAACCACTTAGACTCCTTGGATTCCCGGAAGTCGACACTAATTAAATTTTGGAAGAAAACCGCAAAGAATTCAAATTTCTGATCTCTCTCGACAAAATTAACGAGATTGAACGAGAACTTGATGACCGCCTTCTGGTCGACAGCCTAGCTTCTGTTGATGGATGTTACCCAATCGTGACAGGATACTTTGAAACTCCCAACCGCGATTGTTACTGGGAAAAGGAGCGAAAACTTGCAAGCCGACGGAAAATCAGAGTCCGCATCTATGGATCGAAAAGTGGTAAAATCCCTCCCACGTCATTCATTGAAATCAAACACAAGCACTACGGACTTGGCGCTAAAAGGAGGCTCTTCATCGATCTTGAAGACGCCATCAAATTTTCCACCGGAGACTACACCATCCTAGATCAATGCCTAGCCTCTTCAGAACAACGAAGTAAGCGCTTGATCATCAACGAACTCCTTGATCTCGTCCACAATCGCTCCTACCGCCCCGCGATTCAGATGAGATACGATCGGAAGGCACTCATGTCGCCAGACGGCCAACTCCGCATCACCTATGACCACGCACTTTTCTGCCGGTCAAACCTCCTTCCACTTCTCCCTGACGACCAGAGATTTGAAACCCCCTTCGTCCCCAAAAAAGAAGGGATTCTCGAGGTCAAATCCGTTGGTCCCGTCCCCTATTGGTTTCGCGAATATCTTGCCGAAAAATCACTGATCCCCCGAAGCTTTAGCAAATTCCGAACCGCACTCAGAGCTGCAGACCCCATCATCAGGTCCCAATTACAAATCGAGAACCTGCAGACATAATTTTTTGAGCTATCCTTTAAACACAAAATGGAACTATTTCTTGCTGACTTGTTTACAAATCTTTTTGCCCCCATCGAATCATTAAGGGCAAACCCACCTCAACCACTAGAAGTCGTAGGCGCAATGGCTCTGAGCTTTGTCCTGAACATGTTCATTGGTCTTCTTTACAAAAACACCTATGTCGGTACTCGCTACTCCCAAGACTACGTCCACACCCTAGTCATCATTGGCACGGTCACCACCATCCTCATAATGGTCGTCAATGGGAACGCTTCCGTCGCCTTCGGGATGTTTGCCGCATTTTCGATGATTCGCTTCCGAAGAAATCTCGGTCAAGCACGAGACCTAGGATTCATCTTCTTTGCGATGGCTACCGGGATGTGTGTAGGAGCTCGCCAATACGAGATCGTTTTGGTTACGACAACCATCGCCGCCATCGCAATCTACACCATTTCCAAGCTTGATGCCTTCGCTCCAAATCGTGCCTCTCACCAACTACGAGTCAGAATCAATAACGATGTCGACTACTCTCGCTCGTTTGACGAAATCTTCAATAAATTCACCGAGGCTGTCGAAATGATCAGCGTAGAATCAGTCCAGGCCGGGATGATGAGTGAGATCCGCTACGGGATCATTCTCAAAAGCGAAAGCACTGTCTCCGATTTCATGGAGGAAATGCAAATTGCCTGCGGCAACAACCGCGTCATCCTCACCTCCACCCTGCGAGATCTCGAAATGGCCTAAAGGAAAAGGGCGCCTGATTTTAAAATCAGACGCCCCCACTTAAAATCTTTTCTCCAAGACCGTATTACTGCTTGTTAAGAAGGAAATACAGCACCGTGCCGATCACCGCAAAGCCGAGCAATACACTCACGAATAAAGTCGTCTTCTGCAACTTCTCCAACTTCGCCGCATTCTCTCGATCTGCCTTTTGAACCTTCTCGCAAAGCTCCTCATACCTTGAAGCAGACTTCTTAACCTCCGATTGCATCGACTCAACCGCCCCATTCACCTGAGCGAAAACCCCCTTCATTCCATCCATGGTCGAAGCAGTCTTCTCACTCGACTTCGACAAAGCAGTCATCGTCGAATCCATTTTAGTGAGCGAATCCAACATCCGCCCATCCCTCTGACTCGCCTGATCCAATCGGCTAGCGACCAACTCCAAAGCTCCACTCACTTGTTCCTGAGTCTTGCTCAATGCTTCGATATTTTCAACGGGGATCGGAGGCAAGACATCCACCATCGAAACCTCAACTTTCTGAGGCTGGACAGATTCCAACGTCTTGCGAATCTCTCCGACCGACTTCACTAGCTCCTCATGGCTAGCATCAACAACATCACCTTTTTTTACTGCTTTACTTGGGATCATAGAATCTTTTTGCACCGCCCCACCTCCCACAGAGGCCGAATTCTTTGCCTGAAGAGCCGCTCCAGATGCAGAAACCTTACCAGCCGCCGTCGCCAACGCTTCCTTAGCCGCCTCAGGCACCTTCGCAGGACCATTGCTGGCAAGCGGCGGAACCACATCCGCTTTACCCCCACCAAACAACCTTGCAAAAAAACCCTTCTTCTTGGCCGGAACCACCATTTCAGGGCGCCCTGAAGCCACCGGCTTAGGTGACGGCTTAGGTGACGGCTTAGGTGACGGCTTCAATGTTGGAGCACCCGCGCTTGCCTGCTTCTTGGCCGGAATCCCACCCAGTTTAGGGGGACCCGTTTGACTAGATGCACCCCCGGCAGGTGCAGCCGACTCCGGCTTCTTACCGGAAACTTCTGAAAGTGGACGAAAACCATTGCTCATGACAACGGGACCATACGAAATCAAAAGCCCGAAGCAATCCACATATCAAATTTAACCTGAGAAATCCTTCGCTCAATGCTTGCACCATCTCCTCCAACCCTCCAAAAATCCCTCCAACATGTGGAAAGGCCGCTTCTCAAAAACTACCGCCGATCTTGTTCAACAATTTGGAGAATCCATCTCATACGATTGGAGACTCTACCCACACGATGTTGCTGGATCCATCGCTCATGCCCGAGCCCAAGTCAAAGCCGGCACACTGACCGACGAAGAATTTTCACAGATAGAATCCGGACTCCGTGAAATCGAATCAGAAATCGCCGCCGGGGACTTCGAATTCTCCATCGAAAAAGAAGATATCCACATGAATATCGAGGCCGCTCTGACCGAAAAAATTGGCCCTGCCGGTGCAAAACTCCATACCGCTCGCTCAAGAAACGATCAAGTTGCGACCGACACTCGCCTCTACTGCCGAACCGCCATCGACGCCCTGACTTCACTCATTAAAGACCTCCAACTCGCCCTCCTAAACCGCGCCGAAAAATTCCACGATACAATCCTCCCCGGATACACCCATCTTCAACGCGGTCAACCTGTCACCGTCGGGCACCATCTCTTGGCTTACGTCGAAATGCTCGACCGAGACACTCAGAGACTCAAAGACACTCGTAAGCGCACCAACGTTTCCCCACTAGGCTCCGGAGCCCTCGCTGGCTCCACCATCAATCTCGATCGCGAACAAATTGCCTCCGAACTCGGATTCGACCGTGTCACGACTAATTCGATGGATGCCATTTCAGATCGCGACTACATTGCCGAACTCCTCTTCGCCTGCTCCCTCATCGGTACTCACTTATCACGCCTATCGGAAGATCTCATCCTCTGGTGCTCCAGCGAATTTAGCTTCGCGACCCTTTCCGACGCTCACACCACCGGCTCCTCCCTCATGCCACAAAAGAAAAACCCCGATGTCTGCGAAATCACCCGCGGAAAAACGGGACGACTCTTCGGAAATCTTACCGCTCTTCTCACCGCGGTCAAAGGACTCCCACTCACCTACAACCGTGATCTCCAAGAAGACAAAGAACCCCTCTTCGACTCCATCGACACCCTCACTCTCACCCTCAAGGTCAACACCGAGATGATTCTTGAACTCGAGATCAACCGCGAAACCTGTCAAACCGCAGCCTCGGACCCCCTTCTCCTCGCCACCGATCTCGCTGATTGGCTGGTCAAACAAGGGATCCCCTTCCGCTCCGCCCACGAACTCGTCGGCAAAGCAGTCGCAGCCTCCGAGGAATCCAAAACCCCTCTCGATGAAATCGACCTCACCAAAGTCGATCCAGCCTTCACCCCTGAGGCCTCCTCCGTCTTTTCACTCCAAACGGCCCTCGCTGCCCGCACCAACCCCGGAGCCCCATCAATCGAAAATGTGAGATCCGAGATCTCTCGCTGGCAAAAATCCCTCCAATAAAGGGCACCTCAGCGAAAAGCCCCCTCTCCAACTCAAAATCCCCCACCCAACGCTCTCCCCGTTGCTGACTCAGCAACCTCGATCACCTCAGCTGGCGTTCCAACCGCCACCACCTCTCCACCATCCACCCCTCCACCAGGGCCCAAATCAATCAAATGATCGCACGCCGCGATCACCTCCAAATTGTGCTCCACCACCACCACCGAGTGCCCAGCATCTCTCAAACGAAACAACACCTCTAACAACACCTGGACATCTTGATCATGCAATCCCGTCGTCGGTTCATCCAACAAATACAAAGTATGACCCATTGTCGATTTTGCTAACTCACAAGCCAACTTCACCCGCTGGGCTTCCCCGCCCGATAAGGTATTCGCAGCCTGCCCCAACCGAACGTAACCCAACCCCACATCTTCCAGCGCCCCCATAATCGCGCTCAACTTAGGCACCGCCCCAAAAAATTCTCTCCCCTCCTCGACCGTCATCTCCAAAACATCCGCAATGTTCTTCCCTCGATAGCTCACCTCTAGCGTTTCTCGGTTATACCGCTTCCCACGACAAGCTTCACACTCCACCCAGACATCAGGCAAAAAATGCATGTCGACCCGAATCGCCCCTGCTCCTTGACACTTTTCACACCTCCCCCCTTTCACGTTAAAGCTAAATCGCCCCCCCTTGTAACCCCGTTGCCGAGACAAAGGAAGCTGCGCAAACAGTTCCCGAATCAAATCAAACGCTCCACTATAAGTCGCCGGGTTCGACCTCGGACTCTTTCCCAAAGCCCCCTGATCAACCACCACCACCTTTTCTAAAAACTCGATTAATCCGCTCATGCTGCCCCGGCTCCTCCTTGGCTCGATGGAAATGCCGAGCCAACGCCTTCCTCAAAATCCCATCCACCAAAGTCGACTTCCCACTCCCACTCGGACCCGTAACTCCCACCAGCATCCCCAGAGGAATCCTCACCTCACCTCCCCTCAGATTATTTTCCCTCGGCTCAACTACCACCAACTCCAAACTCACCTTCCTCTTCCTAGAAGCCGGCTCGCGCACCCCCCTCTTCAACCACTGCCCCGTCGCAGTCTCCAACCCCTCAATCTCTTCCGGGCTCCCCTCAGCCACCACCTCCCCCCCAGAAACCCCAGCACCAGGACCAATCTCAACCACCCAATCCGCAGCCCGAACCATCCCCTCATCATGCTCCACCACCACCACCGTATTCCCCAAACCTTGAGCGCACCAATCA
>JAHDGN010000571.1 GCA_020627645.1 Akkermansiaceae bacterium | reverse complement strand
GATTTTTTAAAAACTGATCGCCGCCGAATAAGGGTATTTTTCAGGATCGACTAAAATCGTTCATCTAAAATCTCCGATCTATCGAGAACTCACCAGTCACAACTTAACACTCTCAACTCGGCCGAAGGCCGCCTCCTCCCGGGTACCAAGCCGGCAACACCTTTGCCTCTTTTTCAAAGACCTTCAACGTCGCCTCCGACACATGCTTCCGATGCACAATCACCGTATAAACATGTTCCGTAAACCATTCATCGCACAACGTCCACATCCCCTTCTTCCCCTTATCACTTCCCCAACTATTCTCCACCAACCACTTCTTCGGCTTCCCCTCTCGCAAATCAACCCCCATCAAGACCATCGCATGATTCGACGCCCCCGCCCCAAACCTTGACCTCTCCGCCTTCGACAACGTCGCCTCCACCCCAAACAACCCCTCATAATCAAACAAATCAACCTGCATCAACCCATGCTTCGTCGACTGATCATACCCCATATTCACCGCAAACCACATCGACTCATTCGCCAACACCGACTTCACCGCCGCCCCCTTCATCTCCTCAATCGACACATTCACAAAATGCATATCCCCCTGCCCCACCACATTCTCCGTCCGCGCAAACCGATAATGTTCATTCAACTCCTGGCTCGGATCATGATACAAACAAACGAACTCCTTCAAATCCACCCCCACAAAATCCTCATAAAACCCCTGCGGCGTATACCTCTTCCACTCCGTCAACCGCTCAACCTTCGACCCCGCCTCCTCCTTCTTTTCCTCCTCATCTCGATTTTCAGCCTTCGCCTTGTGCCTCCACTCAAACTCCACCGGTGGCTCCCCCAAATTAATCACCAAAAAGCGATACACCTCCTTCAGCCCCTCCTCCTTCAACTTCCTCAACCCCTCCACTCCAACCCCCTCCTTAGCCTTCTTCAACATCTCCGACGCCTGCACCCTCAACATCCGCCCCAACACCAAATTCATCGTCCCTGTATTCTCGCTACTATGCGTCTCAGGCATCACCGAAGCCGGAACCACCCCATACTTCTCGATCAACCCCGTCACATAATTCCACCACCCCCCATCACCCACCATCCACTCATTGACCAACAACCAATCACGATCCAACCGATCCGCCTCCCTCAGCTCAATCACCGACTCCAAATACTGATTCGACTTCTCCAACTTGTCCCAAAACTGCAAATACGCCGTCGAAAACTCAAAATCCTCAAACCCGTGTTCCCGAATTACCTTGGGCCGCATCACATTGAACCCCGCAAACATCCAACACCTCCCCGAAGCCTTCTGGTTCGTCATCCCCTGAATCTTA
>JAHDGN010000128.1 GCA_020627645.1 Akkermansiaceae bacterium | reverse complement strand
CAAGTTTGTGAATGCGCAGGACATCCCGGTGATGCTGGTTTTGAGTCTATTAGCGGTATTCATGTGGGCGATTGCGCTCTATTCGAACTATTTTTTGAATCCCGGACAGAGTAGTGGGGTTGCCCTGCTTCTTCTCTTGGGGAATTTTGTGATCAGCGTGCTGCTGGTAAAGTGGGCGACCCAACCCCTTCGAAGGGTGTTTCGTTCCATTAAAAATGAAACTGAGCACAAAGAGCCTTTGATTGGTTCGGGGGGAGTTGTGAAGAGTCGAGTTCTGGATGGCAATTTTGGTCAGTGTGAAGTCGTTCGTCCTAAAGGGGCGCCAGCTTTGCTGAATTGCAGACTTGCTGAGGGTGAGAGGGCCCTTGTGAGGGGGGATGAAATTCTGGTGATTGGGTTCGATCAGGAGTCAAAGAAATTTATTATCAAATCAAACAAATCAAAATAATATGAGTACGACGCAGATACACGAGTTGGCACCTCTTGCTTTGGGGGTGGAGAGCCTTATTCCGATTGTTGTCGGAGTATTAGTGCTTATTGGGGCCGCGGTCTTTTTGATTCTAACCTTTTATCGAAAGGTGGAGAAAGGAACGGCTCTTGTGAGAACCGGGTGGGGAGGGACCACGGTCTATTTTAATGGCGGGGTTGTTTATCCGATTATGCATCGGATCGATATGATGGATATCTCGTTGAAAAGAATTGAGATCGATCGAACTGGAAAGAATGGATTGATTTGTAAGGATAACCTAAGGGCAGATATTAAGGTGGCATTCTTCGTGAGAGTGAACAATGCGGCCGAGGATGTTTTGAGAGTAGCGGAGTCGATTGGTTGTGATCGTGCGTCGTCGGAGGAGGAGATTCGGGCCTTGTTTGATGCTAAGTTTTCTGAGGCGTTAAAAACGGTGGGTAAGAGATTTGATTTTATTCAACTCTATGAGGATCGGGATACTTTTAGGGATGAGATTTTGAAAGTGATTGGAACTGATTTGAATGGTTTCGTGTTGGATGATGCGGCGATTGATTATTTGGAACAGACTCCGCTTTCGATGTTAGATCCTGACAATATTCTTGATGCTGAAGGTATTAAGAAGATTACGGAGCTGACCGCTGGTCAGGCGAAGCTTTCTAACAATATCCAGAGAGATAAAGAGAAGGTGATCAAACAGCAGGATGTGGAAGCTCGGGAGGCGATTCTCGAGTTAGAGCGGCAGTTGGCTGAGACTGAGGCGAAGCAGAAGCGGGAGGTTGAGACGGTCCAGTTCCGCGAAGAAGCTGAGGCCACGAGAGTGCAGGAGGAAGAGCGGCAGAAGATGGAGCAGGCTAGGATTGCGGCTGAGGAGGAAATTCAGGTCTCTGAGGAAAATAAACAGCGCCAGGTGTTGGTGGCTCAGAGGAATAAAGAGCGGACGGATGGGGTTGAGTTGGAGCGAGTGGAGCGTGAGCGGATGCTGGAGGAAATTGAGAGAAAGCGGGTGACCGAGCTGAAGGCGATTGAAGCTGAGAAGGCAGTTGAGGTTGAGAAGAAGGAGATTCAGGAAGTGATTCGTGAGCGGGTGGCGGTTGAGAAAGGGGTGGTTGAGGAGCAGCAGAGAATTAAAGATACTGAGGAATTTGCGACGGCTGATCGATTTAAGCAAGTGACCGTGACGACGGCTGAGGCTCAGGCTGAGGAAGATTTGATTCGTAAGATCAAGGAGGCTGAGGCGGCGAAGGAGGCAGCTCAATTGAAGGCGGATGAGGAGGCTTATACGGTCTTAAAAGAGGCGGAAGCTGCGAAGACGGCGGCTGAGATGCGTGCTGAGGAGAGGGTGATTCAAGCGGAAGCTGAAGAGACTGCTTCTGGTAAGGAGGCGACGGCGAAGAAGGTGTTGGCGGAGGCGATCGTGAAGGAGTCTTCGGCGATTGGAATGGGTGAGGCTGAGGTGCTTCGGGCGAAAGGGGAAGCGGATGCTTTGGTGATTGCTCAGACGGGTGAGGCCGAGGCTGCGGTGTTGGCTCAGCGAGGTGAGGCGGATGCTCGGGCGATTGAGCAGAAGGCGGCGGCAATGAAGTTGTTTGAGGAGGCTGGTCAGGAGCACGAGGAGTTCAAGTTGGAGCTTGATAAAGCGAAGGAGGTTGAGTTGGCTGAGATTGATGTGCAGCGTCAGATTGCTGAGCAGCAGGCGGTGGTTGTTGGGGAGGCGTTGAAGTCTGCCAATATTGACATTGTTGGTGGGGAGACTGAGTTCTTTGACCGGATTACGAATGCGATTACGACTGGTAAGGTGGTGGATCGGACAGTTGGTAACAGTGAGGTTCTTGATGATGTGAAGGAGACATTCTTCAATGGCGATCCGGACTACTTCAAGAGTCAGCTGGCGACTTGGATCGATGACTTTGGAGTTAAAACTGAGGATGTGAAAAATCTGAGTATTAGTGCGCTGTTGGGGAACTTGGTCGGGACAGCGAAGGGGGAAGAGCGGCAGAAGTTGGTGGGGATGTTAGGCGCGGCCGAGAGGTTTGGGGTGGGGGATTTGAAGGCTGCTGAGTTGTTGAAGAAGTTGGGGTAAAATAAATGAAGAGGAGGTGGAGCCTCGCCAAGGTGTGGATGGGCATGAAAAGTGCGAATCCACTTCTGGGGAGGCTGTCAGCTAATCCTCGCGAATGTGCGCTAATCTTCCCGACCGATGGATTTGATCTTTAAAAAGGAGTGCTACAACATTATTGGGGCTTGTTATGAGGTCTACAATGAGCACCGACATGGTTTTTACGAGGGGGTCTATCATGAGTCTTTGATCTACGAGTTTGAGTTTCGGAAGATCCCTGCGGTTTCAGAACCAGAGTTGGAGGTCTATTATAAGCGGAGGAAATTGACCAAAGTTTGTCGGCCAGATTTTGTTTGCTACAGCAAAATCATTTTAGAGATCAAAGCAGTTCAACAACTTGCGGGGGAACATCGCGCGCAGGTTTTAAACTATCTGAAAGCGACAGGGTTTGAGTTAGGGCTCTTGGTGAATTTTGGAAAATCAGGGGAAGTGCAGTGGGAGAGGATTGTGCGGAGTGAGGAGAGGGAGGCGTTGGAGGAGAAAGGGGCGCCTCCGGGGGTAGGTGTCTGAATGACTATTGAGTAGAGAGAATTAGATTGAATGGCTGAAGAAGAGAAACAGAAGTTGGAGGGGGGAGCTTATGAGGTGATTCGGGCTCGCTTAGAAAAGGGGGCGGTGGATTTGCAGGGTCGGCTGACGGCGCTGAATGATCAGAGGCAAGAGGTTTTTGGTGCGGTTCAAACAGAGTTGGTTTCGACCGAGAGAGTGGCAACAGATCACAATTGTGTCCCACGAGATTTAGTGGCGATTGGGCACAATCGATTTATTTTTGGATACAATATTCAATTTGGGCTGAAGGCGACGACGGCGGTTGAAGATGTCTTCTCAGTTTATGACTATGATCCGGAAAGTCATTCGTTTACGCGGGTGCCTAAGGAGGAAGTCTTTGGTGACGCGGCGTTTGGAGATGATTTTAAGTATCTCTTTAAGTATTACCGTGAGGCGGTTTTTGTGAAGTTCATGGTGATCGGGCCAAATCTTTACATGGCGTTGAGGATTGGGAAGGGGCTTGAGGATATCAAGACGTTCAAGTGGTTGATGGATGGGGATGGGGGATTGGAGTATTTGGGGAATCGATTTGATCATGAGTATGTCTTTCCTCCCCAGCAGGAGTTTGAATGGAAGAGAGCGCATCGGGATATGCATCGGGCGGGAGAGCATCCTCATGTTTCGATTGAGGATCGGGTATTTGTGGAGACGGTGGGTGGGGATTTGACGATCAAGGTGGAGGATTCGACTTCGACTGGATCAGGGATTTATGCGGAACCGGTGACGGAGTTAGATCAGACGCTGGATGATGCGGAAATCTTGTATGCGACGGTGGGGCCATTGATCTTACTGAAGATCTTGCCTTATCGGGAAGAGTTGCATCGGTATTTGGTTTTTAATGAGAAGACGCAATCGGTCCATCGGGTCGATGCGATTGGTCATTCGTGTGTTTTGTTGCCTGAGGATCAGGGGTTGATTTTTTCGAACGGTTATTTGTTGCTGACTGGGGAGTCAAAAATCTTTGAGACTGATCTGACTGATATGAGGTTTGAGCGTCGGGTGGCGAGTGCGAATGGTGAAGATACCATGTTTGTGTTCTACAATCGACAGGGTGGAGATTATGTTTTGTTGTCGTATAACGCGATTGCTCAGGAGGTGGATACACCGGTGTTGTGTAGTGGGTATTCGGTTTTCCCTGATGGGAGGATGATTGTGTTTCGGAGTGAAGATGATGCTTCGAAACATCATGCTTTGCAGATTTGGCAAACATCGTATTTGAGTGATGAGGTGGCGGCTCGTCAGGCAGCGAATAGTGATTCGTTGTTGTTTAAGATTGGGAATGCCGAGTTGGTGAGAGGAATGGCGGAGTGTCGAGAGGTCCTCACTTTGTTGAGGAAGGACGATTCTTATGGTGATTTGTATTTGGATCTCACTAAGAAAACGGGGGATTTGGTGGATGGTTATTTTTGGTTGGGTCAGGAAGAGGTGGGAGATTTGGCTTCGCCGCTGCGAGATATTCGAGGAGCAGCGTCATCGGCGATTGATGAGTTTGAGAAAGTTCAGGGGTTGAGGAAGTCGACTGCGGAGCGTTCTGAAGCGGTCAAAGGAAGTGCCGATCAGCTACTAAGATCGATTCGGCATTCGGCTCCGGATGATATTTTTGGATTTGTGCACCATTTGGCGGAGTTGCGGAAGGCGCGTGGGGAAGTCGTTGGATTGAAAGATTTGAGGTATGTGGACCTGGAGATGGTGGAGGGATTGGAGAAAGGGTTGGTGGACGCGACGGAGAAAACGGCGGGGAAGACGGTCGAGTTTTTGCTGAAACCTGAGGCTTTGGATCCCTATCGGGCAAAGGTGGATGATCAGGCGGCGAAGGTGCCGAATTTGGCGAAGGTCGTGGAGGCGGATGAAGTTGGGGAATCTTTGGATGAGGCGGGAGCGGAGTTGGAGATGTTGATTGATGTGGTCGGTAATCTGAAGATTGAAGATGCAACGCAGACGACGGCGATCATTGATAGTGTGTCGGCAATTTATTCGACATTGAATGGGGTTCGGGCGGAGTTGAAGAATAAGCGGTTGGATTTGGCTAAGGGTGAGGGAGAGGCTCAGTTTGGAGCACAGGTGAAATTGTTGAGTCAGGCGGTCGTGAATTACTTGGATCTCTGTGATTCGCCTCAGAAATGCGAGGAGTATTTGACAAAGGTGATGGTTCAGGTGGAGGAGTTGGAAGGGAAGTTTTCGGAGTTTGATGACTATGTGGAAGAATTGTCGGCGAAGCGGGAGGAGATTTATGAGGCGTTTGAGGGGCGTAAGCAGTCGTTGGTCGAGAAGAGGAATCGGAGGTCGAATCAGTTGGTGAAATCGGCTGAGCGGATTTTGTCGGGAATCAAAAATCGTTTGGAGGGGTTTGAAGAGATCAATGAGATCAATGGTTATTTCGCGGGGGATTTGATGATTGAGAAGGTGCGGGATATTATTGAGGAGTTGGTCGGGATGGGGGATTCGGTAAAGGGGGATGATATCCAGACGAGATTAAAGACGACGAGGGATGATGCGGTGAGGGCGCTGAAGGACAGGAAGGAATTGTTTGTGGATGGGCAGGCGGTGATCAAGTTTGGGAAGCATCGTTTTTCGGTTAACGAGCAGGATTTGGAATTGAGTATTGTTCCGAAAGAAGGGGAGATGTGTTTTCACTTGAGTGGGACGGATTACTTTGAGCCTGTGATCGATGAGGCGTTTTTGGCGACGAGGTCGGTTTGGGGGCAGGAGGTTTTGAGTGAGACCAAGGAGGTGTATCGGGCAGAGTATTTGGCGTATTTGTTTTGTGAGAGTGAGGCGGATGATTTGGCGGAGTTTATGCAGCCGAGGTATCAGGAGGGGTATTTGAAGGGGGTGCATGATGTTGATGCGGAGAAGATTGTGGCGGCATTGAAACCGATGAAGGAAGGTGCAGGTTTGTTGAGATATTCGCCAAAATTGCGGGCGGAGGCAATCTTGGGATGGTTGATGTGGGAAGATGAGGTGGGAAGAGAAAGGTTGGCTTTGAAATTGGAGGCGAATGGGAAAAAGGGGGGCAAGAGTGGGTTGGTTGAGAAGTATGTGGAAGAAATTGAGAAGGTGTTGGTGGAGATGGTTCAAGAAAAGAGGCGGCAAGGGGCGGAGTATTTAGCTGAGGAGTTGATGGGGGGAGGGAAGTTTGTGATTTCGAGGGAGGCTCATTTGGCTTTGGCTTCTTTCAAGAGGAGTAAGGCTTTAGATGATGTTTTGGAGAAGTTGGAGGGGCATCTGCCGAGTCAGTACGATGTTCTTTTGGATTATTTGGGGAGTGAAGAGGCGGCGGTGCACTATCTGCTAGGAGAACATTCGCCGACGCAAATTCAAGAGGCAGAGTTGATAGCGACGGTTGAAGGGTTGAAGGGTTCACATGGTCGGATTGAGGGTGGAGGTATGGAAATTCAGTATCATGAATTTATGGAGAGGTTGAGTGCTTTTGCGATGAGTGAGGTGCCAACGTTTCGGGCCTACTTGGATTTGAAACAGGAGTTGGTGGAGGCAAAGCGGGAGGAAATGCGATTGGATGAATTTGAGCCTAGGGTGATGTCGGCGTTTGTGCGAAACCGTTTGATTAACGAGGTCTATCTGCCAATGGTAGGTGATAACTTGGCGAAGCAGATGGGGACAGCGGGAGATGAGACGAGGACGGATCGGATGGGATTGTTGCTTTTGATTTCCCCTCCGGGCTACGGGAAGACGACCTTGATGGAGTATATTGGAAATCGTTTGGGGTTGACGTTTATGAAGATCAACGGGCCTTCGTTGGGGCACGAAGTGACGTCCTTGGATCCGGCGGATGCACCAAATGCGGCGGCAGCGGAGGAGATCGAGAAATTAAATTTGGCGTTGGAGCTGGGGGATAATGTGATGATTTATTTGGATGATATTCAGCATACCCATTCCGAGTTTTTGCAGAAGTTCATCAGTTTGTGTGATGGGCAGCGGAAAATTGAAGGGGTGTATAGCGGGAAAGCGAAGACCTATGATTTGCGGGGGAAGAAAGTGGCGATCGTGATGGCTGGTAACCCATATACGGAAACTGGAGGTAAGTTTCAGATTCCCGATATGTTGGCGAACCGGGCAGATACTTATAACTTGGGTGATATTTTGGGAGATCACGAGGAGGCTTTTAAGGTGAGCTTTGTGGAGAACTGTCTGACGTCGAATCGTGTGCTGAGCAAGTTGGCGAGTAAGAGCCAGAAGGATGTTTATGCGGCTTTGACGATTGCGGAGACGGGGAGTCATGAAGGGGTGGATTTCGAGGGGAACTATACTCCGGCGGAGATTGAAGAATTTGCCCAGACCTTGAAGCGGTTGTTACGGGTGAGGGATTCGATCATGCGGGTGAACATGGAGTATATTCGGAGCGCGGCGCAGGAGGATGCCTATCGGACGGAACCGGCATTTAAGTTGCAGGGGTCGTATCGAAATATGAATCGAATTGCGGAGAAAGTGTTGCCATTGATGACGATGGAGGAGGTCGAGGCCTTGATTTTTGATCACTACGAAAATGAATCTCAGACGTTGACGAGTGGGGCGGAGGCGAACTTGCTGAAGTTTAAGGAGATGGAAGGTGTCATGACGGAGGAAGAGACGGCGAGATGGGCTCAGATTAAGAAGGACTTTGGGAAGCAGAAGCTTCTGGGAGGTGCCGGTGAGAATGACCCGGTGGCTAGGGTGGTGGCTCAGATGACTCAGTTTAACGATGGGCTTGAGGCGATTAGTCAGGGACTAAGTCAGCCACCAGCGTTAGCAGAGGGTTCGATTGCCCAGTTAGAGAAGATTATTGCGGGATTGCGAGCCGTGCCCGTTCAGGTGGATATCAATGTGGTGCCGGTGCAGGATGAGGATGAGACGATTGAGGGGATTTCGAAAAGTTCTGATCCGCCGATTGATATTGTGCCGGAAGTGAAGCAGGGAGATTGAGGGGATGTTGTCAGAGATGGGGTTCTACGAAACCCAAAAGCGATTTCAGCGTTTGGTTTGGCTGCTGATTCTGGGGTGGATGGGTTTCGCAATGTCTGCCATCCATTTTAACCCGACTTTCGCTATTCGCGGCCCCAATCCGCTAATTTCGGCACATCAAGA
>JAHDGN010000127.1 GCA_020627645.1 Akkermansiaceae bacterium | reverse complement strand
ATTGGGGGGGCAATTTCGATGATTGTCACAGAGGCCTTTACTCCGAGGGCTGCTGTCGGAGGTGGAATGTTGGCAGTCTTTATCTGGGGAATTCGGAGGGCAACTTTTTCGAACGAGGCGGGTATCGGTTCTGCAGCAATTGCACACTCAGCTGTGAAAACTAAAAAGCCAGCTTCGGAGGGAGTTGTTGCGTTATTAGAACCGTTCATTGACTCTGTGCTTGTTTGCACAATGACGTCTTTGGTGATTGTGAGTTCGATGAATTTCGATGGTGATACGGCTAATTTCACAGTGAATAACGTGCCTCAGGTTTTAGGCGAAGATTCGAACGATAGTACAGCTTTTGGTATTGGGCTGACGTCAATGGCCTTTGAGTCGGTTCATGCTGGTTTCAAATATGTTCTTTTCCTTTGCGTTTTGCTATTCGCGTTTTCTACCCTCGTCACGTGGAGTTACTACGGTTTGCAGGCTTGGCAGTATCTGTTTGGTAAGAGCAAGCCGGTTGAGTTGGCTTACAAAGTTCTTTTTTGTCTGATTATCGTTGTTGGTTCTGCGGCTTCTATGGAAAGTGCGGTTGGATTTTCGGATGCTTCTTTGTTTGCAATGAGTATTCCGAATTTGATCGGGGTTTATCTTCTTATTCCGATTGTGAAGCGAGAGTTTTCAGATTATGTCGCCTATACTAAACGTGTTGATTCGGGTGAAGAAGTTGTCGAAGATTAGTTGGGATGGCGCGGAGGTATGAGTTAAAAAAGGGGGCGCGGGCGACGGCGTCTGGGATTGATTACGAGGCGGAGTTGAACGAGCAGCAGTATGCTGCCGTGAGTTCGCGCCCTGGACCTGCATTGGTGATTGCTGGCGCTGGATCTGGAAAGACTCGTACGTTGACTTATCGGGTGGCGTATCTTTTGGATCAAGGGGTGGATCCGAAGAGTTTATTGCTGTTAACGTTCACGAACAAGGCGGCGAGGGAGATGATGGAGCGGGTGAGGGAGTTGGTGCCGATGGATTTGAGTGATTTGTGGAGTGGGACTTTTCATTCGATTGGAAACAGAATTTTCCGTCGGCATGCTGATGAGGTTGGGTTGACTCGATCTTTTTCGATTATGGACCGGGATGACCAGAAGTCGTTGATGGCGACGGTGATTGCGGAGTGTGATATTGATACAAAGCAGAGGCGATTCCCGAAAGCGGATGTGTTGATTACGATTTTTTCGTTGATGGAGAATACGGGGGCTTCGTTGGAGGATTTGTTGGAAGTGAGGTATCCTTATTTCGAGGAATGGGCTGAGGAGATTGCGCGGGTGGCTGAAGGGTATACGAAGAAGAAGTTTGAGACTAATTCGGTTGATTTTGATGATTTGTTGATTTTGCCCTTACGTTTGTTTCGGGAGAATGAAGAGTTATTGGCGAGGTATCAGAAGAGGTTTCAGTATCTTTTGGTGGATGAGTATCAGGATACGAACGCGGTGCAGAGTGAGTTGATTCATTTGCTGGCTCAGCCTCAGGACTCGGTGATGGTGGTGGGGGATGATGCTCAGTCGATTTATTCGTGGCGGGGGGCTGATATGGACAATATTTTGTCGTTTCCGGATCGTTATCCGGAGGCCAAGGTTTTTAAGATTGAGACAAATTATCGGAGTGTCCCGGAGGTGTTGGAGTTGTCGAATGCGGCGATTGCGGCGAACGAGAGGCAGTTTCGAAAGTCATTGAAAGCGGTTCGAGAGGGTGGGTCGATGGTTCCTGCTTTGGTGCCGGTGGATGATCCGAGAACGCAGGCGGATTTTGTGGCGCAGAGGATCTTGGAGTTGCGAGATGAGGGGATTGAATTGGAGGAGATGGCGATTTTGTATCGGGCGCATCATCAGAGTTTGGAGGTGCAGATGGAGCTGACGTCTAGGGGGATTCCCTTTGAGATTACGAGTGGGTTGAGATTTTTCGAGCAGGCGCATATTAAGGACGTTGCTGCGTTTTTGCGGTTTGTGACAAACCGAAGAGATGAGGTTAGTTTTAAGAGATTTTGTTTGTTGTTGCCGGGAGTGGGGGCGGCGACGGCTGGGAAGTTGTGGACGGCTTGGTTGAAGGTTGGGATTTCGCGTGAGGAGGATCCTCCAGAGAGTTTTTCGAAGTATTTGCTCAAGTTTTCGGTTCCTGCGAAGGCGAAGAGTTCTTGGGAGCAGTTGGTGTATACCTTGGATGAGTTGGTGGTTGAGGGTGGGTATGCTCGCCCGGCAGAAATGATTAAGAGTGTTTTGGGTGGGGTTTATGAGGACTTCATGAAGGCGAGTTTTGATAATTACGAAAATCGTCGGCAAGATGTGGAGCAGTTGGCGATGTATGCGGAGGGGTTTGAGGATGTGTTGGAATTACTGGGGCAACTTTCGTTGATGAGTTCGGTGGATGGTGAGCCTTCGGGGAGTCAGGCTCAAGTTGATGATGAAAAGGTGGTTTTGTCTTCGATTCATCAGGCGAAGGGTTTGGAGTGGAAAGTGGTTTTTTTGATTTGGTTGGCGGATGGCATGTTTCCGAATGGGAGAGTTTTAGAAGCTGATGATCGGGATATGTTCGAGGAGGAGCGTCGGCTATTTTATGTGGCCTTAACCCGGGCGAAGGATGAGTTGTATTTGACGTATCCTCAGGTGAATCCCAAGAGTTACTCTGGAGATATTATTACGAGACCTTCGAGATTTTTGGAGGATTGTCCGGAAGAGATGTTGGAGATGTGGGAGGTTGGTCCTTCTTGGTGAAAACTTGAGGTTGCAGGAGGCTGGGGATTGTCTATAGTTTCAGTGTTCTTATGATCAGGAAAATTTTTTTGAGGGGTTTGATGGCGGTGGTGACTTGTTTTGTTTTGACGCAGTGTGCGAGCGTTGGGGGGGCTGGTGATGGGCGAGAAGGGGCATTGAAGGCTTTGGGTTATGATGGGATTGCGTTGCAGAAGTTACCTGGTGACAATCGTTATTCGGGAGTTTTTGAGGTGAATGGCCAGCCGATGCGATTTTTGATCGATTCGGGAGCAAATAGTACTGATTTGGAGAAAGATTTCGCGGAGGCGGCGAATTTGATTCCTGATCGGTCGGTGAAGGTGATTAGTCGCGGGGCGTTGGGACGTAAGATTGAGGGGAGTCGTGGAATTGGTAGTTTGCGGATTGGTTCGATGATGTCGCGGTCTTTTCCATTTACGATTGCGCCGAAATCGAAGAAGCGGACTTCGACGAGTAGTTATGCGGGGCAGATTGGGTTAGATGCTTTGTCGGGTACTGGTTCGTTGGTTGACATACCCTCGGGGATGATTTGGGTGCCGGGAGAGCGAGCGAAGATCACAAGGGTTGGAGGGAAAACGGTTTTGGGGCCACGGAGGGATTTAGGGGTGCGGCTTTTGAGGCTTAGTCCGGCCGGAAGTTTACCCCATTTGATTCTGAGTGGGAGGATGCAGGGAAGGCCGGTGACGTGGGTAGTGGATACCGGGGCGGAGGTTTCGGTCATGGCTGCGGAGAGCTTTGATCAGTTTGGTCTTTCGAGTGTGGCGACAAATTCACGTATGATTGATGCGTCTGGAGATCGGATTCCTTTGAGGCGGGCGAGATTGTCTAATGTGGATTTTGGTGAGGTTCGGGTGGAGGTTTTTGATGTTGCGGTGGCGCCGCTTGCAACGGTGAGAAAGTATTTTAGGGATCTTTCGGGTCGGCCAGTTGATGGGATTATTGGGATGGATTTTTTGATGGACGGAGCGGCGTTGTTGGATTCGGGGTCAGGAATCTTGTATTTGGGTAAGGAATAGAGGGAGACAGCGGGATCTCCTTCATCGAGGGCTCTTAAGGAAATTTCTAAGAGGTCATTTTGCTGTTTTGAAATTTTTGGTTAGTGGTCGACCGTAACTTTTTGCGCACAATCGTTTTTATTTTTGGTATGCAAAGAGTTTGGGTCTTGATGGTGATTTTTTTGTGGCTTGCGGTGTTGGAAGCGCTCGCGAGGTGGACGATTATGGTCGGAACAATTATGGCTATATTTATTTTGAGAATGGGCATCCGTTAACCCTGGGGCCGGCTCGGCGGGCGTATACGTCGGCTTATGGTTCTGCAAGGACGGAGCCTAATGTTGTGATGCAGACAGGGCGTTATAGTGCGCGACTTGATTTGGATACCGTTGCTTTGAGTGGATACGATTCCTTTGAAGGGAGTGGATATCGGGCTGACCTGAGTCGGGATGTGGAAGTGTTTTCGGCTGCTGATTTGAGGCTTGAAGCGGTTGTGGATGGGGTTCGTTATGTTTGTGTTTCTGCAGAATTACAGGACTCGACGAATCAGTTTTTTCGTTTGATCCAAGCGGGAAGGTATGTCCGAAGGTTTGATTTGACTCGTTTGCGCTTTGAGGCTGAGGGACACGAGCCCATTTTTGGTCGGTTTGAGGTTACATCTTGGCCTGCTCATCTGTGTTTTGGATTGGATTTATCTGAGGTGCCTGATGTTGAGCAGACGTTGGTCAGAATCGTGAGTCCCAGAGGAAGGGTTCATGAGGAGAGTGGTCCTCATGCGGTGACGGTTTTGGCGGTGAGTCCTCATCTTGATGAAACTTTTGAGCCTCTCAAGGTGGGGGATTTTGTTAAGCAGAACGATTCGACTGGTCCATTTGTTTTTTCTGCTCGCTGGGACGAAGCTGAAATGGGGATTAAGCTAGAAGGAACGGTTCCAAATTTTTCTCAAGCAACGTCCAAGGATACGGTCCACGAATTTGATTTTGAGCTTACCAATCCAGGGGCTGAAGTTTCGGTGCTACCTCTCATCTTTGATCTTGGAAGGCCTCTATTGGTGACTGGAACGATGATGTTACTCTGTGACGAGGATGGAAAGCCAAGCGGAATTCCGGTGCAAGTCTCGAAGAATTGGCATGGTGCTGAAGGTTCGACACCTCATGCGGGGACATGGCTACGTGGTTATACTCAGGTTCCGCTAGCGCCCGGTGAAAGTCGACGTTTTAAGCTAAAAGTCGTCTATGGCTATTGGGGAGATGGCGCCTTTGGCGCAGTATCGCATTCTTCCTTGTCATTGATCGGTTGGTCAACTGGAGCAACATGGAAGTGGGATGAAACGGCGATCGGGGCATGGGGCGAGACAGCAACTTATGATCCAACAGGTCATGGGGCGGGTTCGGTAATCGCTGATTTGAGACCGACTTTTACAACGCCTTTGAATGGGGGAACGCACAATTGGACTGAGAATGTGGGGGGAGGAGATTTTTTAAACTATATTGATTCGGACGGTCTATACCAACCCGCAAAGAGGTTGAAGACTTGCTATGAATGGGTTGGTCCCAATCTGACCCTGGTCTGGTATTCGGGTATCTCGGGCGATGAGAATATTCGTTTCGAGTATGAGGTGAGGATGCCTGCTTCTTCAGATTTCAGTCGCGTGTTTTACCGATATCGTTACGAGTTTCTCAAAGATGTGGTGAATCCAGAGCGTTTGTTGTTTTTTCAGATGTCAGCTGATTATTATTTGGTACCCGATTTCACTGATTATTATGTGGGCGATTCAACGGGGGAGAGTTTCAGGGGAACGGCTTCGGTTGGGGGCAATGTCTACAAACCTGGCAAGTTTTTGTTTGGTGACCGATGGTTGCTGATCGATGATGAGACGGCCGGAGGAGGAGATGGGGTAGCGAAGGCGAATCGAGGATTGATTGGGCGGGGCGCGAAATTGAATGGAGAAGATTTTGATGTTTACCTGCATCGTTATGGTCGGACGTGGGGTAGTGAACGGCAGTTGTTTGACTTGAGTTCGGAGTCGGTTACGAGATCCTATGATGCGGGGGATGTGGTTGAAGGGGAAGTGGCCTGTTATATGATTCCCGAAAGTTCTAACGATTATTGGGGGGGAGATGGACCGTTTCTTGAAAGGTTGAATGCGGTGGAGAATCGTTGGGATTTGTTACGTGATGAACTTGTCGAAAATCATCAGTTGACGGTTTCGGTGAGAGAGGGTCAGCTAAGAAGTCAGTATCCTTTAGACTTGGAAGTCAGTGGGGAGGATGTGCTGGCTGAGCTAATGATCGATGCTGGTGGTGTGGGGCGAGTTCCTTTCATTTTGAGCGATGTTGCGAAGGGAACAAAAGTGATTGTGGAGGAAAAGGTCAATGAGGTGTGGGTTGAAGTGGGAGACAGCGGCCCTGATGGTCATTCGCATTATCAGGCTTATTACGATGACAATGGAAATCTAGACTATGTTTTCAGCTTGGAGCGGCCGACAAGGAATCTGGATGAGAATTGGGAATTGCGAGTTGTTGGAGTCATTTCCGATTTTGATCGATGGCTGAATGGCTATGCTGGGGTCTCTCGATTGTATCGAGATGGAGACGAAGATGGGTTAGATCTTCTCCTTGAGTATGTGCTTGGAGGGGATCCAGAAGTGGTTGATTTTGGATTATTACCTCGGGTTGAGAGCGGAGCGTTGCCGGCTGTTTTTTCTTTTGTTCGTCGAGTGGATTCAACAAAAGGGACGAATCAGGTCGTGCAATTGAGCCGGGATTTGGAGGAGTGGGAAAATTTGTCGGTATTAGATAATTCGAGCGAGTTTGTTACCATTGTGCCTTTGGGAAATGGTGAAGAGAGGGTGGAAGTCATGGTCACTGGGGAGGCTGGAATTTATGCGCGATTGATGGTGAGCTTGAACCCAATTTAGAATCACCCAAGTAGGGGTGATTCTTGACCAGTCTCGTCGATCTGATGGCTTTAAAAGATAATTTCGGAAGATTTAATAGCCTCTTTCTTCGAGCCAATTGGTTTACATCATCAATATTTTTGGAGGTTTTCTCGAAGCTGGTGGAGAAGGTTGGGGGAATGTAAATTGATATCAATTTGTAAAATTTTTGGTGCGTTGATTCGTTGAGGGAGAGCACGTTAGGTTGGTGATTTTGATTTTTTCAATTTTTTTTTGATCTTGGTGCCCTTTAAAAGGGGGGGTGTTATATTTGTTTGATTGGTGAAATTTAACAAATGGACATTTTTACTATTGTTATTGCCAATTGGGATCGTGTTTTGGGTTCTAGGAGATAGCTTTGGAGTTGACCGTAAAAGTGAAAGTTCGACATCGGGCGAATCTGACGCAGATCGATCGAGTCGGTCGAGAACCATGATCGGATCCCAAGGTAGCAAGAGAGCCTTGATTTCTGATTATCAGAGGGAGCTCCAAAGGTCTTCTTTTGCCGAAAAGCAAAGCTTGATTCACATAGACGTGATCGAATCCTATTCGGTCAAATTTTCGGAAGCTAGATCGATGGAGGAGAGGAAAAAACTTTATCGAGAGTTACTGAAGTATGTGAAGAACCATACCATTCTTGCAAAGAGAGAGGGGATGGCTTTGGCGTTGGAGGCGGTTTTGTTATCAGGGAAAAATCAAGCTATTGGATTGCCGTTTTCGACAGGATATGGAGGTGTTTTTCAGGAGTATTTGCCAACTTTGAGGGCGTTTGCGCTCGATAATCTATTGCGAGTCGATCGGAAGAAGGCTCTTCAACATTCAAGAATCGCGATGGATGAAAAGATAGATCAAGCTGAGTTTGCGATATCTCTGAAGAATCTCGCAAAGGTTGATTCGTGGAATCACCGGTTAGATCTTGAAGATGAGCTTGTGGAGAGATTTGAGGAGATGGTGAGTCAGGCAGAGTGGAGAGAGATGCCTCAGGGGGGGGTACTATGAGGCGCTCGATGTCGCTGTTGTGTACCCTAATAAAAAGACCTTGGGCCTGATTGTTGAATTGATTAGAGAAAAAAGTGAAATCGAAGGGGCTGAAAAGATTTTAGGAACCTTGAGCCTCGTGATTGACGGAATGACTCAAAGTAATCCGGATCTATTTGCGACGGAACTCTTGGATCGGCCAAATGTATTTATGGCGGGTAATCTGGAGGCGCAGCTACAATCATTGAGTCGGTTAGATATTACCAAATCTCTGCATAAAGCGGCATTTTTAAAGTTCGTCGAGATCATTGGTAAAGATCCAGAGTTATTGGCTAGGTTCGCACGGTCTTTTCGAAATGGTGCACGTGCCAGTGGTCCAAGATTGATTTCATCTGGGAGGTTTCTCTCGCTCGTTCAGAAGAGGGATATTGATAAGAAAATATCCAGCGAGTTGAGTGGTTTGATTTCTAATAATTTGCAATTGAGAGGGCTTGATTGGTCGGTCATTCGCGTCAACTTTTGATCTAACTTGCTGATATTTAGTGATTTACCCCAGAAA
>JAHDGN010000126.1 GCA_020627645.1 Akkermansiaceae bacterium | reverse complement strand
AGCGGGTAGAGGGAATCGAACCCTCATAATCAGCTTGGAAGGCTGGAGCTTTACCATTAAGCTATACCCGCGTCACCGATGGAAGATTTAAGGATGAAATCAAGGTTCCGCAAGGTTTTTTTTCAATTCTAACACCCCAAATTTGAAGTCTTTTCCCCGATTTCCCCCAGTCATGGGAATTTCGGTCGGTTATTTTAGAAAACTTAAAAAAATATTTTTCTAAATGAAACCTCTTTTTCACAGCCCGGTTGGATGATCCAGAAAGAGATTTTCAACCTCAAACTGGTTAGCAATACGCTTCGCCAATGCCCGAATCCCAAAAGTCTCAGTCGCATAGTGCCCCCCATGTAAAACTTTGAGACCAAGCTCATTTGCTAGGGGAAAACTCCAATGAGGCCCCTCCCCTGTCACAAAAGTGCTAACCCCCTCTCGAGCAATAGCTTCAACCTCACTTCCAGCCCCACCAGTGATGACACCCACCAACCCGGCTTCATCCGAGTCCTCACCGCAAGCCACCACCGGACCACCCAATACCTCTCCCAACCGCACCCTCAACTGACCGAAATCCCCATCATAACAACCCCGAATCCCCATCAACACCCCTTTCCAGTCATGAAAAAATTCACGATCCCGTAAATTCAACCTTTCTGCCAACAAAACATTATTTCCAATTTCCGAATGAACATCGAGCGGAAGATGTGAGCTATAAATCGCTAAACCCGATTCCAGCGCCATTTTGAATTTTCGATAATTGGCTCCTGTGAGCATTCGAACCCCCTGCCAAAAAAGTCCGTGATGAACGACTAATAGATCCGCCCCCTTGGCAATCGCATCACAAATCACAGCCTCACTCGCATCAACAGCACATGCCACTTTCGTCACCACACCCGGATTTTCGACCTGCAATCCATTGTGAGCCCCGGGATAGTCCGGAATTTCCTTTGTCGAAAGCAAGGCATCCGCAAATTCAACAATCTCTCTCAGTTCAGCCATGAATAGGAAAAACTACTCCACTCACGAATTTGCAATCTCATTCACCCCTTGATGCAAAGAAAGTAAAATTATCTTTCCAAATGATCCACCTCCCCTAAAACCCGCGGCCATGTCCGCGATGGAGCAAACTCTAGCATCCCAGGCCACTCTGGAAGGCACCTCCCTACACACTGGCGAAAAAGTAACGCTGACCATCTGCCCTGCGCCCGAAGGCCACGGATTCCGCTTTCGGAGGGTCGATCTCCCCGACAAACCGTTCATCGACGCAGATGCGTCTAAAGTGCAAACAGTCGAACGCGCGACAACTCTGGCCGAAGGATCTGTTCGCGTACATACCGTTGAACATGTGATTTCGGCACTCGTCGGAATGGGCGTCGACAACGCACTGATTGAGATGGACTCCAACGAGCCCCCTATCGGAGATGGCTCAGCCAAACCGTTTGTGGAACTCATCAAAAAAGCCGGTATTGTCGAACAAACGACACCTCGGAAAATTTGGGAAGTTCGCGAACCCATCCACCTCGAAACCGGCGACGGTTCACTGATTACCATTGTCCCAGACAAACAATTCCGTGTCTCCGTGACAAACGTCGGAAAAGATGGACGTTTTGTTCAGTACTTCTCCTCCGTCGTAAACCCCGAAACCTACGAACAGGAAATCGCCCCAGCCCGCACATTCACCTTCTACGAAGACATCAAACCCCTCTTAGACAAGGGATTGATCAAAGGAGGATCTCTCGAAAACGCGGTCGTCGTCCGCGGCGACGAAATCATGTCCAAAGAGCCTATGCGGTTTGACAACGAATTCGCCCGCCACAAGGCCCTCGACGTCATCGGCGACCTCATGCTGTCCGGCAAAAAATTTAATGGCCATGTCATTGCAGTGAAACCCGGACACGGCCCCAACACTCAAATGGCTCAGCTGATTCAAAAGGAATACGCCGACATGCGCGCCATGGTGCCCCCCTTCAAACTCCCAGAAGCTGAAGCAGTCCTCGATATCAAAGACATCCTCAAAATTCTTCCCCATCGCTACCCCTTCCTCCTGATTGACCGTGTCACCGGCTTCTCGTCAGAGATGAAATGCACGGCGATCAAAAACCTCACCATGAACGAGGAGTTCTTCCAAGGACACTTCCCTGGACATCCAGTAATGCCCGGAGTCCTTCAACTTGAGGCCATGGCCCAAGCAGCCTCTGTCCTCATCATGCGCATGCCTGACAACCAAGGAAAAATCGGTTACTTCCTCAGTGCCGACAAGGTCAAGTTCCGCAAGCCAGTCGTCCCCGGAGACACCCTATTCATTGATGCCGAAATCACCTCCTTCCGACGAGGCATCGGAACCGCTTCCGCAACATGCTCGGTAAACGGAACAACAGTCTCCAGCGCTGAACTAAAGTTCGCGATTGTTGAAGACTGATCGAGAATGACTCGAGAACTGAAACCAAAGCTGGCGCCACCCCCAATCTCAGTTCACATTCCACCCGTGAGATTAACGGTCCACGGAAAGCACTTCCTTCTCGAAGGCAAACCGTGCTTTCTCCGAACCGTCACCTACGGACCATTCGCCCAAACAAGCCCTCATTCCCCAGAAATCGATTTTCCCAAAATCAAATCCCGTGGGTTCAATTCAATACGAGTCTACGGACTCCCAGACCAAACCCTCCTAGACTGCGCATCCAAAAACAATCTCCTCGTCATCGCCACCCATGCTTGGGGCCATGGTTGTGACTTCTACCACCAATCTCCCCAAATCTTTAAACAAGCTCTTTCCGACCTCGAAAACTGGCTTCAGGCCAACCATCATCACCCAGCTCTCGGCGCCATTCTCGTCGGCAATGAAATCCCCACTGATATCGCTCGCTGGATCTCACCAACCAAAACCCGCCAAGCGATCGACCATCTGATCCTAGCCTCAAAAAAAATCGCACCTCAACTCCCCGTTGGATATGCCAATTTTCCGACAACCGAATACCTCGAACCACAATTAGCCGATTTCACCGCCTTTAACATCTACCTTCAAGACGCCGAGAGCCTCAGACGCTACCTTCCAAAACTTCACCACCTCGCAGGAGACAGGCCAGTCTACCTCACCGAATTCGGACTCGACACCCAACGGAACTCTGAATCTCAACAAGCCGACCTCCTCACCCAAGGACTTCAAATCTCGCGCCATGCAGGACTTGCTGGCGCCACCCTCTACGCTTGGTCAGACCACTGGTTCAACAACAACGCCATTGTTCATGATTGGTCATTTGGGCTCGTCCGCAGAGATGGCTCCGAAAAACCCGCTCTCTCCCAAATTTCCACCCTCAAACTCCCCATCCCCATTCCAGAAACTCCACCCAAATTCTCAGTCATCATCTGCACCCGCAACGGCGAAAAACGTCTCCCCGCCTGCTTAGAATCCTGTCGCCAAATCCAATACCCCAATTTCGAAATCATCGTCATCAACGACGGATCTAACGACAACACTGAATCCTTCCTCGATTCTCAATCAAACATCCAAGCCCACCACCTTCCCCCATCAGGACTTTCCGCCGCTCGGAACTTTGGAGCATCCAAGGCAAGCGGCGAAATCCTAGCCTATACCGACGACGACTGCCAACCCGATCCCCTCTGGCTCTCCTGGCTCGCCATCACCTACGATCAAACAAATCATTCCGCCATTGGAGGCCCCAACATTCCCCCAGCTCCAGATTCGCTTTCACTCGCTCTCACCACCGCAGCGCCAGGCGCACCAACACATGTCATGCTTGACGACACCACAGCTGAACACCTCCCAGGTTGCAATCTCAGTGTCAAAAAATCAGCCTTCGATCATATCAACGGCTTTGATCCAATCTTCCAAACTGCCGGCGATGACGTCGACTTCTGCTGGAGACTTCGCGACGCTGGCCACACCCTTGGATTTTCAGGGCCCGCCTTTGTCTGGCATCACCGCCGAGCAACTCCCGCCAAATACCTGAAGCAACAAAGAGGATACGGTTACGCCGAAGCCCTTCTCTTTAAGAAACACCCCCAACGCTTCGACCAATCAGGGATTCGCTGGGAAGGCTTCATCTACCGAGGCGACGCCATGGCCATTCAAACTGGCGACTTCATTTACTCCGGCCCCCTCGGGAATGCCCCATACCAATCACTCCAACCCATCACTCCTCGACTCCACAAACACCTTCACCAACCCTACAACACTCCCTTCAATCGTTTCCTTCTTCA
Organism: Akkermansiaceae bacterium; assembly: GCA_020627645.1. GTDB lineage: Bacteria > Verrucomicrobiota > Verrucomicrobiia > Verrucomicrobiales > Akkermansiaceae > SW10. The sequence continues at coordinate 4,096 of JAHDGN010000126.1, read as the reverse complement.
AACTCTCACACGGCTTCAACAATTCGTTCGCTCCAGAACCCGTAGAAAACATGGAGCCCCCGCAAAAAAAAATCACAAGACAACCATCAAAAAAACGCTTTCTTGGCAAACTCGATTCACACTCGCTCATCCAGAACAACAAGGCCGCCACGAACTCTACCAACACCTCATCCAACTCGGATGGCAACCCTCATCATCTCCCCACTTCGACCTTCAACTCCACGACACCCAACTCATCGCAGCGACCGAACAAACCTCATCCCGCGACGGACATACCTTTGTCGGCATTCACGGCCCGAACCTTGACCTTGAAGAAACCCTCCTCTCTTTAGGCTTCCAAATCATTTCCAAAAAATAATGCGAACCTCCGACTTCCACTACCACCTCCCTCCCGAGCTCATCGCCTCGCAACCTCTTCCTGACCGAGACGCCTCTCGTCTCATGCTCATCGAACGCTCGACAGGAAATATTTCCCATCACTCCTTCTCCGATTTCTCCAACCTTCTTCCCCCCGAACAAACTCTTGTTCTCAATGACACCAAAGTCATCCCCGCACGCGTTTTCTCGAATGATCAAAAAATCGAACTCGTCCGCACCGATGCACCCGATCCCTCACACTGGTGGTGCCTTGTCCGCCCAGGAAAAAAAATGAAAATCGACCACTCCGTGACCATCGGAGAGAGCACGGGCATTGTCGTACAAATCAATGAAAAGGGCGAACGTCTCATCAAATGGGATCAAGCACCAGATCTCCACAAATATGGCCAACTTGCTCTTCCTCACTACATGGAACGAGATGCTGAAAAATCAGATCACCAACGATACCAAACAATCTATGCTCGCGAAGAAGGTGCCATTGCCGCCCCCACCGCTGGCCTTCACTTCACACCCGAAATCCTATCTTCCATACCCCACACCTTCCTCACCCTCCACGTCGGTGTCGGCACCTTCCGCCCCGTTAAAGTTGACGACCCCTCACAACACGACATGCACTCAGAAAATTTTCAACTCTCTGAATCTGCAGCCAACACCATCAATCACTCCAAAAAAATTGCCGCCGTTGGAACCACCGTCACCCGCGTGCTCGAACATCTCGCCGCCACTTCCGGAATCACCCCAACCATTGGAGAGACCGACATCTTCATCTACCCCCCCTATCAATTCAAAGCAGTCGACACTCTCCTCACCAACTTCCACCTTCCAGAATCCACCCTCATGATGCTCGTCTCTGCCTTCGCCTCGCGCGACCTCATTATGGAAGCTTACGCCAAAGCCATCGAAAACAAATACCGCTTCTACTCATACGGTGACTGCATGCTCATCACCTAGCCACGACCTCCAAAAATTTCGCTTAGCCCCTCGAAAAAACAAAGTGCCACCATACCCAAGTCGGACAAAAAGCCCCTTGGAAATCAACACTTCTACTGAACAACTCTGAGGCGGACAAAACTCGATCCTTCGCCACTAGGAATAGACACTGAAACTCTTTCAACCGTCTGAGAAATTGGAGAAATCACAGTGGCACTATGAGGGACGACCAATTCCTCCCAGGTGACCAAATCGCCACTCACCTCAATCACCTGCCGAGTAGACGGCTCCCTTGAAGCGATATTGCGCTGATACTCGAAAACAACAGAATCGCTCTCCTCACTCAATGTCGGAAGATTCAACACTGACGAGTCAGTCGGACTATTGGCCAAAACAAACTCCAAGAGATTCACTAAGCCATCCTGATCAGGATCATCGCTCTGCCCATCATCAACATTCATCGAAAGCCCTTGCTCTCCCTGCAGTGCCCACGATTCATAAGCAGACAAACTAGACGAAGGAATCATATTCATCATCGCATGCCCCATGCTCTGACCAATCTTGAAATGAGACTCCCCATTCCAATACCAATGAAAACCCTGTTCACTCCCCCCAAAAAATTTCCCATAATCGAAAGGGCGCGTATCCACCGTAAAAACATTACCATCAAAGTCTGGATATTTTGACGGATCAGAAACATTCCCCTGTGCCTCCAACAGAGTTCCAGGACCCGAGGGAGCATTCGCCAATCCACTATTGGCAATAACAACCGGCAGATTCGGAACCCCAAATTCAGCACGGATATCCTGAATCAGATTTCTCAGGTTAGCTTCGTACTCAGAAAGAAAACTACCATTGAAACGATCGTTCCATCCTTGATGCCACCCAAAACCACAAACCTCATAACCTTGTCCCGCATACTCAGGAAATTCCGCTCCAATATCAGACAAAACTTGCTGCACAATCTGAACAAGTTCCGTATAATTTGGCCCCACAACACCTCCCCTAGCCGCCACCGCCCCCGGAGGACGATAATCAACCGCAAGTGAACGCCCTCCTACCGCATACTTGATGATCAAGACAGGATCCGAGAACCGACTTCCAGCGATTAAACCAAAACCAAACTCAGGGCCAATAAATCCCCGCCCCCCCTCAAGACCAAAATCAGGATCCAGAATACCCCTCCGACGACTCATCGTTGGCATCCCTCCATAATTTGTCACCCAAACATCCGCCCGATTGATCCAACCAGGCTCTCCACCCACCGAACTGCTTGCGTCAACAAGATACCCATATTGCTCTGGATTTCGATTGAGCATATGACGAAGGCTACCCAACCCTCCAACCACATTCGGCCCATCAGGATTGGTCGGATCACGACCCAATTCTACCTGCCCAAACCCCTCCATATTAGATTGACCTGCTAGAATAAAGACTTTGACTTTCCCATTCCCAGCCGGCGGGCTGACGGTCTGAAAAAGGGGCAGACTGGTCGCACTCGGCGCATTGGCGGAATCACCTTCATAGCGCGCTGAAATAGCCCGCCACCCCACAGCAAGGCCACTTGTCGTGAACGAAGCTTGACCACTCCCACTAAGAGGCGCCGTCCCGATTAAATTTCCCCCATCATAAAAATGAACATCTCCGGTGGGCGCCACCCCCGAAACAGCAGCCGTAAAAGAAGCCGGCATCCATTGAACCGAAGGGTTACTCCCACTAGAAAGCACCACGCTGGTCGAAGAGCGCCCCTCAACAACTGTCTGAGTCAGACTTTCAGAAACACCGGGGGCATGAGCTGAATCCCCTAAATACCTTGCCGTCACAGAGTGCTCCCCACCCACCAAAGATCGAGTCACCAGTGTAGCTTGCGCTGATCCACTGAGAGGAACCTCACCAATCAAATCGTTTCCATCAAAAAAAGCAACCACACCACTCGGACTAGCACCCGAGACTGTTGCTCGATACGAAAGAAGCTCTCCTCCGGCCGCTGGATCACTTCCTCCAACCCTGACAAGAGAAACATTGGTCAGAGAGCTCCCAACACCCACCCTAACCGAACCAGGACCAGAGAAATAGAAATCATCTGGAACATCAGCCAAGGAACCAGAAGCCCCATAAATTCCATCAGGTAAACTAACCCCATTAATCGTGAGGCCGGAAATTTCACGCACCCCGACAAAATTCAAATGCACTCTGCCCCCGTCTACAATTTCAAGCTCTCCACCACCCAACGATTCCTGCCTGGCCAAAATCAAATCACCTTGCTCAACTTTCAAAACACCACCAAAAGAATTATTGCCCGAAAGGATCCAGGTTCCATACCCAGACTTAGTAATGCTCGTCGCAGTTTGGCCACGATTTCCAGCCAAGCTGTCACCAATATCACCACTAATTTCTCCGACCCCTTGATTGGTCCCAGTCTCAATCGAAGTCGTATGAGTAAGGACGATCGTCTTTCGATTGTCGGCGCCCGCTACCCCAGGAATCAAAAAGTCACTCGCAAACTCAAGTTTTCCACTTTGCCCACGCGCCGTTGGATAACCCGCCGGAGTTCCTGACTGATTAAGAGTCACTGTTCCCGTCGTACCACTTAGTCGTATGACACGATCTGTCGTCTCACCCGCCCCCAGATAGAGAAGCTCAGCCTCATTACTATTTAACCCCAGTGAAATTGTTCCTTGGTTAACATTGCCTGGGCGACCCAGACTACTAGTCGGACTCCCCCCAATAACACGAATAAAGATCCCCGCCGCAAGCAGCGGGGTATTTAGAAGAGTTCCAGCTGTCG
>JAHDGN010000125.1 GCA_020627645.1 Akkermansiaceae bacterium | reverse complement strand
ATGAGGCAAATCACTGAATATCAGCAGATTAGATCAAAAGTTGACGCGAATGAGTGGATAACCAATTGGTGATACAACAACAACCCAACGATAAACTTTGGGTTCGGTTGATCGCCAATACATGACAGTCCTCTTGAGGATCTATAAAACGAGGAGCTCCCGATCGACAAAAGAGCTCCTCAAACTTTTTCTGGCCTGACACAAATACAAACCCGAAGAAGTTACATCCCAAACTACGCCCTCAAATTTCTGAGATCAGGTCAGCAGCAACGATAAACTACCCCTGCCCCTGTCTCAACAAGCCAACCATCACTCCTTGAATCACCAACTCTCTGGCCGGAATGAGATCAGGGTAATTTTGATTCTCCGCTTTTAAAAACGGTCGACCTCTTTCCATAATAAAACGTTTTAGAGTCGTCTCACCATCAATCAATGCCGCAACCACATCCAGATGCCTTGGCTCTCGAAACTCCAAAATCACCGTATCGCCATCACAAATATGCGCATCGATCATCGACTCCCCCCTAACCCGCAATGCAAATGTCCGAGCCGTCCGTGCAATGCCTAAAGAAGCAATGTCAATCGACACGCAACCTTCTTTTGTCTCTTCAACTGCTTCCGCCATTCCTGCCGCAATACTCCCATAAATTGGGATATCAATGACCTCCTCACGCTCCAAATCCTCAGGAAAAACCACAGCCCTCGCTTTTCCTCGCATCCGCACAATCACACCTTTTCTTTCCAAAGCCCTCAAGTGACTCATTGCAGCCGTTTGACTCGCAAATCCAAAATGTGCCTGAATCTCCCTCGTCGATGGCATCAAACCATTTTTACTCTGAGAGAGCTTTAAAAAATCAAACAACTCCTGCTGACGCTTGGTAAGTTTTCCTGACATATAATGAAGTGATTTATTGAACAGTATTCAAAAGATCAACGATGTCCATGATAAAATCACGAGATTTATCAGCCTCCCCCTCTAAGCAACTCTAACAATTTCTCATGATCTCCACAATAGTGGGCGTCAATCATTCGCCGGACAACCCCTTCTCTAAGATCAAATGACTCTTCAGTTGCCTGAATATGAAAGCGAAGAAACCCCATGAATTTTTTCGAATTTTGATACCGATAGTATACGTCAAATCGATCACCTCCCCGAGGCATCAGATGCAATAAATGATCATTTTCTTGAATCAACCCTAATCCAGCTGGACAAGACTCGTCTCTCCCTAACTCCCTTTCCCGAACAATCTGATCGGACCAATCAAAATCTTCCAGCACCCTCAAAACCGCATTCCGGCCAATCCTCCCCAATCAAAATCGCTTTGCTGCAGCCAAACATTCTTCATTGATGGTAACGCTAAATTCGCCCCTCCCTTCGCTACCACTATAATCTCCCTCAAGCTTGATCACCCCCTCCAACTTCGTGCACTACACCATAAAGAGCTTCCGAAGTGCCTCCTCTTCCCGCCTCCACGATTGCCTCAATCAGAACCATAAATTCGGAACCCTGAACCCGAAAATAGAATCCCCTCACCCCTTCATCAAAAAGTGCTGCAATACCATTTTCCTCCTCACAATAAGCCTCATCACGATTGCTAAATTCCAAAACTTCCCCCTCCTCCCTGACCTCAAACCAACCGCCACTCAAACACATCGCCTCCTCAATCAACTCCCTCAAATCAACAAATCGACAATCAGCCGGAAGGCTCACCCGACACCACCGATGGTGATCCCGAACGACAAACACAAACCTGCCCCTACTGACCAATCTCTTTTTCCTTGCTCGAACAACCTTTCCGCCTCCCCCTAATACCCCTCTTGCATACCTTGCCAATAGTTCGATCCCATCTTTTTCACCACCAACCCGCAAAAAAAATTCGTTCACGTCTTCTTCCGAAAAACCTTCTCCATACTCCTCCAAGAACTCCTCCACAATTCCCTTCTCTTCGTCATTCAAATCTTCTCCGCCATTCATTTTCAACCTTTTGCCCCATCAACTCACCCCAAACAAGCTTCTTCATAACGATCGTCAATACGCTCCAAACGCCAAATTTTTCATGCAACCAATAACAAAAATATCTTTCATCATCTATCCAACAATATTAAAGGGCGGCGATATAAGAATCGGGTCACGATGATTCGAAACTAAACGATAGGAACCTCATGAAACATCTATCTATTTTCCCCTCTCTAAGCGTCACCACACTGGCAGCTTTTTTCCTTCCCTGCTCTTTCCTTCCTGCCATCGATCTCGACGGAGACCGCATGTCAGATATCTGGCAAGCTCACTATGGAATCGCCACCGGTCAAACCGACGATCTAGACGGAGACGGACTCGACAACATTCAAGAATCTATCGCAGGAACAGATCCTCATGACCCCAACTCCTCCCATCATCTAACCTTGTCCAAAATCGACTCCTCCAACCTGGAACTCAGTTGGTGGGGCCATCCAAATAAAAATTATCATCTTCTCTCATCCTCTAACCTCCAACAATGGGAGCCCTATTCACAAAAGACAGGCACCGGAGCCCAAATTTCAACCCAACTCTCCACCGACCATACCAAGCAATTTTTCACGCTTAAAATCATGGAACAACCTGATCTAGACGGGGACGGTTTTTCCCCCTACGAAGAATGGCTTCTCGGGACACCAGAGAATGAAGAACAAGAAATTCACCTCGGATGTACGATAACTTCCTCCTCCCAATTCAACTCCTCAAATTGGGCTCCCACCAACCTAATCGACCAATCCCTTTCAACCAACTGGAGCAGCATCAATCACGAAACGAATGAAAACGCTACCGAATGGCTCACTCTCGACTTTTGTGAAAATAAAAACATCAACTATTTGGAACTTTACCCAAGGACTTCCAGCGCCGGAGTTGCCCTAGGTTTTCCGTCAGACTTCGAAGTTGAAACCTCCTCTGACGGCATCCATTGGTTTATGGTAGCTGGCTACAAAAATTTCTCCCCACCCACCCAGGCTCAATGGGTTAATATTCCTTTAACCAGAACAGTCACAGCCCGATATGTCCGATTCTCCGCCAGAAAACTAGGCACTGACCTCCAGGGAAATCACTTCTTCCAACTTGCCGAAGTCCGGGCCGGATACACCAAAAACCTTCTTCCCTCTAATCCTTCACGCAGGGCTAACTCACTTTGGAAGTCCTATATTTAGAGGGTTTTCGCAAACTACAAATTTCACTTTCAAAGATTGACTGGCCGCTAGAGCCCAATTTTTTGATTGCCCAAATCGCTTCGCACAACGGAACAACACAAGATGTTGTGGTCTATTTCTTTCCACCACAACCTAAAGTGAGTTTGCCCTGATCCTTCACGACCCAACATTATCTTCCTTCTCACCGATGATCAAAGATCAGACGCCGTTGGTTACGCCAATCCAACTTCTCATTTCCCTGAGATCGAAACTCCAGCTCTAGACCGCCTTGCTAGCGAGGGAATCGTATTCAACAACGCATTTGTAACAACCTCGATCTGCGCAGTTAGCCGAGCAAATATTCTTACCGGACAGCACACCCGCCGTCACGGCATCGACGATTTCGCCAAGTATTTCACCCCCACTCAGGAACAAAACCTATACCCATCCCTCCTCCGAAAGGCCGGATACTGGGTCGGCTTCATGGGCAAATGGGGAATCGGCGCCGACCACCAACCAAATATTGACCGCGCTGCCAACCTCTTCGACTACTGGGGCGGAGTTAGCTATCAAAGCAATTTTTGGCACGAAAGCGACTGCGTTTACTACCTCAACGATGGACTCTTTGACAAAGGAAACAACACCTGTGACTGTCCCGCTGATAGCCGAGGCGTAGAAGGGCCAAGGGTAAGAATTGGTAAAGAAAACCTCGTCGACCCACTTCATCTCAGCACTCAAATTTTTCCAAATCATATCGACAAATTCCTAGATGGCCGAGACCCCACCAAACCATTCTGCCTCTCAATCAGCTTCAAAACACCCCACGGCCCCTGGCAAGACTACGACCCCATCTTCGATTCACTCTACAGAGGAATCGAGTTCCCCTTGTCCTCAACAGCCAATCTTCTAACCGCATTTCTGCAGCCCGACTTCATTCAAAATTCCCTCAACAACAGCAAACAGGCCAACGACCCAAACGACATCGGACAAGGACACCGATGGGTTTCAAATCCGACAGCCCTTCGAAACATGATTCGCCTCTATTGCCGAACCATCACCGGAATGGACCAATCAGTAGCACATTTGCGAAATGCTCTCGAACAACGCGGACTCGCAAATAATACGATCATCATTTTCACTTCAGACAATGGACAAATCATCGGTGAACACGGCCTATCTGGTAAATGGTTAGCCTACGAATCATCAATCCGCATCCCACTCTTCGTCTGGGACCCCCGATCCAACCAACAAAGAGGAAGTCGAAACCAAACCGCTCTCAGTATCGATTTTGCTCCCACGATCCTAGACCTCGCTGGCGTCTCCATCCCAGAATCCATGCAAGGCCAAAGCCTAGTCCCAGTTCTCAACGACCCGAATGCCACAACCAGAGATTCATGGTTTTACGAACACTCCTACAACCACGGAGGGAGAATAGCCGCCAGTGAATCCGTCCGGACCAATGAATGGAAATACATCCGCTACACCTCAATGTCCCCCGGTTTCGAACAACTTTTTGACCTTACAAACGACCCCCAAGAAACAACTAATCTCGCTGACCAAGCAGAACACCAAGCCATCCTCGAATCCCTAAGAAACCAACTCGAAACATACAAACAGACTCTCCACTAATACCACTTACCCAAATCACTGAGCTATTCTCTTCCTTAAAAATTCGATAGGATCCACCCACCCGTGTGCACCCCCATCAAAACGATGTTTTGATAGATAACCAGTCGACCACCTCCCATGCCCGTAGGCTCCTTTGTGAATTCCGAAATGAATATGGGTATAATACCCCCCACTCGAGAAAACAAAATCTCTCCCCAACGAACCTAACATCATTCCCGCACGAACTCGATCTCCCTCTTGAACAGTGACCAACGGTCCTAAGTGAGCATATAAAGAACAGAACTTCTCCTGACCGTTGTCATGCTCTACCACCACCAATCCCCCCCAAGAAACCGCAGCAACCTGGACATACCTTACCACCCCATCCCCAATCGCCACGACCGCTCCATGTTGCTTTCCCCAGGCTGCATCATCTCCCACATGAACCGAACCTGAAAACGGCCCTCCACCCTTCTCAATATACAAACCATAACTTTTCCGCTTCACCTCAAAATACCCCCTAACAGGAGCCACCCATTTCCCAGTCTTCTTCACCCCGCCCATCCTAGCTCCATTATAGCCTGAATAAGACCTGAATCCATTCAAACGCTTTCTCACTCCCATCAGATCAGAATCTGTTTCCTCCCTAAATCCGTATCGGAAAAAAGGCTCATAGGTCGGCAAGGGAACCTCCAACTTCCCTTCCCATTTTTCCCCTCTCCTCTTAATCGCCCTTACCGCTTCAAGAACAACAGCCCGTACATAAACATCCTTCTCCACTCTCAGTCTTTCTTTCAATGGCTCCAATTCAGAAAACGTCCCATGCCATCTCAAATACTCGCCAGCTACCCCTCTCAATTCTGCCGACCTTTCCTTCAAACATCTTAGTGCAACACGCCTACCCTTCTCCACTTGATCAAATTGATAAATCAGAGCAATCAAAGCATTCCTTCTAGCCTGTTCACTGCCCTTATCTAAGATCTTCAAAAGCTCCATTCCCACCTGGCCGTCATAATAACGAGGCGAAAATTGACTAACCAAATCCCACCATCTCTCATCTTTAAGAGATTCCTTCAACTGCGTCAAATTAGGACGATGCAACAACAACCTTGTCTTGGCTTCCATCGCCACATCTAAACGTTCAGATTTTGACAGCCGCTTCAACAATCGACGCAAACCATCCTCACTCAATCTCTTTTTAGCGATTCTCCAGGCCCACTCCTGAACGTCCACATCCCGATCTTCCAATAAACGAAAGAGAGCCTCTTCGCCCTCGAACGACCACACAAACTGTAACAATGACAGTGCACCAATCCGTTCATGCTTCTTCTTCTTCTTCGGATCCCCTGCCACCTGAATCAACCTAGGAACTGCAGCCATCCCCATTTTCCTCACCCCTCTCATGACAGCCTCGTGACGCTCGGGATTCCCTACTTGAGAGATGAATCGGTCTGAAATCATCTTGGCCTTTTTCACACTCAAGCGCCCTGTCACTCGATTCGCCGCAATAAAAATCTCCTCCCCACCAGCATTCCTCACCAAATACCCCCCCTTTTGTTTTTTTAACTCCTGCACCACATCGTCAGAATCAATCTCTAAAAATTTTCCAGCGACTGGATTCAAAATGACCAAAAAGCAAAAAACAAAAAACAGTTTCACAGAGAAAAACTAGCAGTATTGGCCAAATTTTCACCCCTCGAACCCTACTTTATTCCCCAAAAAAAAGACAAGAAAACCAACCCCACAAAACAAACCAAGATGAAAACCATAAATAATAACTTTTTATTATTAATTTTTTCGACCCCAAAAAATGAATATTTTCGCTAAGAAATCATCAAAATTCAGCACCCCCAATATTTCAAAATAACTTTAACACCTTACCCCTCAGCCTTTTATACTCCTAAAAATGAAAACCATTCTTTTTCCTAAATCCACCTCACTCATCAACCAAATTAAACTTTTAACAGATTGATAAAACACAACCAAACAACAACCCAATCAACACTTTTAATTTGAACGCAACTATTACAAATGACATCTCCACAATCCCCCTTCCATAATCTCTGTTATGAAAAGGAAATGCACACACACAATAACAAACGGCGTCATCTACGGGCTATTAATGGTTCGAATGACGGCGTCCGCAGCCACAATGTCGGCAAGCTCAAGCGCCCCAAGATTCTCAGAAGGCGATATTGCCAATCTAAACCCACCAACAGGACTCATCAAATGGTGGAATGATGCCGCAGTCTCGGGTCGCCCAAAAGGGCAAACCTTTCGAACCGACCAATCGGGAATGCAACTTAAGTCGATCACCTATCAAGTCGGCGCTTCGCACCAAGCAACGCCCACCAAAAATTATGTCATTCGTATCGGAACCGTTTCAGATGGAGTTTTCACAACCATACACACCGAAAATGCCACCCAAAATTTCACCTGGAATTCAAATGAGTATATGACCTGGACCTTGGACACACCGGTCTTACTAAACCCTAACCAAGAATATGGAATAGATATTGGAATGACCAATAGCACCACCAACTGGACAACAGGAATTCCTTATCTAAATTCAACCGGAAATCGTTACCCAGGAGGAGCCCACTACCTCTCAGGAACGAGTGGAAGAGGAATCGGAAATCGTACGATGCAACTCTTTTCGAATGACTTAGTCTTCCACCTAGATCTAGATCAAGAGGGAGCCGGAGGAGACTCTGACCAAGACGGTCTCACAAATGAAGAAGAAGCCCAACTAGGAACAAACCCCAACAACCCTGACACAGACGGTGACGGAGTGGGTGACTGGTATGAAGCCCGAGCCTCCTTCACCAACCCCAGAAGTGCGGAGGAAAAACCCAACATTCCCTACCCCCTTCCTGATCCCGACTCTTCTCCAGGCTCAACCGACAAACCTGTCAGGGTTTACATCCTCTCCGGTCAATCAAACATGGTTGGATTTGGACGTCTCACCGGAGAGAGCCTCGGAACTCTCGAGACGATGACTCAACAGGAAAACAAGTTTCCAAACATGATCGACTCAAATGGCAATTGGACTCGCAGAAATGATGTCCAATATCGAGGAGTCATTACAGATATTGGTAAAGGTCAGCTCTCCCCCAACGTCGCAGGTTCTAGATTCGGCCCCGAAATTGGATTTGGATACGTGATGGGATACCACCACGACGAACCAGTGCTCATCCTAAAATCATCGCAAGGAAACCGTAGCCTTAGTTGGGATTGCCTTCCTCCGGGGACTTCCTCATTCGATTTCAACGGAAATACTTATGCTGGATATGGACAGTCACCCGACCGATGGCCCACCGGGGGAAGCCCCTCACCCTTCGTTTGGTACGCAGGAAAACAATATGACGACTTCTTCCTAGCCGAAAATGATATGGGTCCTAGCAACTGGGCCCCCGGTTTAGACTATCCATCAGGCTGTCAGGTGAAACAAAATGGGATCACATATATCTCCAATTCCGCACATAATTCAAATGCTCAAAATGCCCCCGGCACCGGTCCCGAATGGAGACCTTATTCCGTTT
>JAHDGN010000124.1 GCA_020627645.1 Akkermansiaceae bacterium | reverse complement strand
ATTCTGAATGGTCGGAGGGTTCAATTTGAGATGGAGTGTGAAAGCTTAGGGATTGAGAGTGGTTTTGATGAAGCGTTAGATCTTCTCGTTCATTATGCTGGTTGGAGTGATAAGTATCAGGCTTTGTTTTCGAGTGTGAATCCGGTGGCTTCCTCGCATTTTAATTTTTCGGTTCCGGAGGCGACTGGGGTTGTTGCGGTCATTGCTCCAGAAAAAGGTGGGTTGGCTGGATTGGTTTCAGTATTGGCCCCGGTATTGGTGGGGGGGAATTCGGTGGTTTTGCTAGCTCCGGAGGATGCTACGTATGCAATTTCGTTTGCAGAAGTTCTTGCGACTTCAGATGTGCCTGCGGGGGTCGTCAATATATTGACAGGGAAAATTGAAGAATTGGTGCCCGAAATGGCAAAGCATTTGGATGTGAACGCGGTTTTGCTTTGTTCGGAGGAGGGCGCGTTAAAGTCTTTGGTGGATAGGGAGTCTGCAGAAAATTTGAAGCGTGTCGTGCATGTCGGAGCCGAGGTTTTGGGGGCTAGTCCTTACCAAATTTTGGACTTTCAGGAGATGAAAACGACGTGGCACCCGGTGGGTTTGTGATTTTTCGGGAAATCGTGGCTTGATTTTCGTTTCTAGGCTCATAATCTCTCCGTCCCCGAGTTGGTGGCCGTAGCTCAGTTGGTAGAGCCCCTGATTGTGGTTCAGGTTGTCGCGGGTTCAAGTCCCGTCGGTCGCCCCAATTTTCATAAAGGCTAGAGTAGATTTCGATCTCTCTAGCTTTTTTTCTGCGGTAATCGGCCGAATAGGCCCATTTTGTTAATGGGCGTGAGGTTTTTTTTGAGAATTATGTCGATTCTTAAAATCGATTTCTTTGAGCGTGGCGCTTCTTGAGTGACTATGAAGAACTTGATAAAAAAAATTGGTTTTGGTTTGTTAGCCCCTCTTTCACTGGCCTTAAGTCCATCAGCTCTTGGGAATCCTTCTGGGATTGATGTGGAAAGCCTGCTCGAAAAGTTTGGTGAAAATTCTAAGGTTGCGGGTATTCAGGCTGTTTCTAAAAACGGAGAGGGTAAGGTTACCTACAATGGTGAAGTTGTCTGGGAGGGCAAGGTTGAGGGGCAACTCAAAGCTGTTGCAAAATCAGTAGGAGGTGGGGATGGGAAATACACGGACAACACGGAGTTTGCTGCGGTGTGGGATGGGGAAAAGCTTTTATGGGAAAATGTGAAGGGAGCTTCAGATGAATTGGGGTCGATGCAGAAAATGACGGGCGACCTGATGAAAAAAATGCTAAAGGGACATAATTTGGAGGGTTTATGGAAAAATAAGGGTCAGAAGAATCGTGGTAAAAAGGATGAGGCTAAAAAGAGTCATGGTAAAAAGGATGAAGCTAAGGGAGGGAGCACAAATAAAAGCGATGTTAAGAAGAAACTTAAGAAGTGGAAAAGCGGAGAAGGAAAGAGCCGGGATATCTAAGTTTTAAAAATTATTTCCTTGGTCGGTCTCGATATTCCGGGATCGACCATCTTTTTTGGGGGAGGTGTGTGCGATCTGTTGAGCACCATTGATGGCTTATTCAGGCTGATCGTAAGCCAGGAGGTTTGATATCAAAGCTCGCCTCCGTCGATCGCGCTTCGCTGGAGTGGTGGTCCTTTAGCGAAGTCGGAAGAAACTTTTGTTCAGTGTCGAGGGGATGGGGTATTCGAAAAAGGAGCGATTTTGAGATATTCCGTTGGTCACGTTTGACCAGGTATTAGTTTGAAGATTGGGACTTTGCTGAAGGGTTCTGTTGGTTAGGTGGGCGGGCCATCGGATGACCATTTGAGACCCACTGATGGCGAAATCAAGAGGTGCGGTGGGAAGTGCAATGAAACTGGAGTTGTCTGCGGGGTCGGTTCCGTTTTGAAATTCAGTGAGATTATTGTTTCCGTCTCCATCGGGATCTCCGAGAGGGTCGGAGATTCCGAAGCTTACTTCCCATTGGTCGGAGATGCCGTTGTTATTTGCGTCGATCTCGGAGCCAGGGGATAAATCTTGAGGCGAACCTAGGGTAAAGCTTGCGATGCGCGTTGGTGTGCGGATCCCACTTGCTTCGGCATAGACTTGGAGATCTGATGGGAGTGCAAGATTGAGTGCTCCGGTTGCCAAGGTCCATTGATCGGCCGAAGTTCGTCGGTAGTAAACTTGTGCGTTTGGGAGGGTTGTTGAAAAGGAGACGGAAATTGTGAGTTGGGGGTCTTCGGGAAGAGGAGCTTGAAAGATGCCACCATTGGGGGTCATGAAGACCTCGCCAATATTGGGTCCGGGGACGGAGTTAATCAGGCTGACGGAAACATCTGAACGGAACTGGTTGAGGAGGGCTGAGGGAGCTCCTGGATTCGTTGAGATCTCTTGAGACGTTGGTGAAGAAAGTCCGTTTGAGGTCTGGGATAGGGAGCTGATCGTCCAATTTTGATTGCCGCCGGTGGCTTTGATTGTCCAGTTTCCAACTTGAGCTGATGAAATTGGGGTAGAGGCGGGGTTTGTGAATGGTTCGGCGGAGACGAAGAGGATATTGGAGCCGGTGGTTGCTGATGGGGTGAGTCCGCTGTTCATTTTTTCTCCAGTCGTGGCATTGATGATTTGCCAATTATCACCCTGTTTACTCAGGAAGCGGTTTTCTCCGAAGGGTGCGATGAGGTCGTGTGTCCCATTGAGGTTGGTAATGAGAGAGGTTTTTTCGCCATCGAAGTTGAAGAGGTCGGCTGAGTGGTCGGAGTAGAGAGCGACTAGTCGAGAAGTGGTGCCAGCGAGGACAGTGACGAGAGTTTCCAGTGGTTTAGGGAAGTCGAGAGTTTCGGTGTTACTCCATCCGCTTGTTGAGGTCGTGATTTTGGTGATGGTGGCCACACTTGTCTCGGGTTTAAAGAAAAGAAGGTGGGCGAGGTCAGTGCCGTCAAAAAATCCATAGGTCATCCGGGTGAGTGGGTTGGCAGTGAATCCCGGGAGAGTTTTTTCGGAGACAAGTCCTGATCCGTTCACCCCTGCTTGGATGATTGAGGAGTTGGCGAGGTAGACAATTTTTGGTGAGGCACCTGTCGCGCGGTCATGGTGGACGGTCCAGAGTTGGTGTGTTAGGTGTGTTGGGTTTGCGAACCAGATTGAGTTGTCGGACTCAAAGAGTTCGCGAGTGGGTGTGGTGCCATTTTGGCCGAAGGTGAGGATTTCGGTCGGGGCGGATGGGTTGATTGGAAATCCCGTGATCAGGTTGGTTTGGGGTGTGGAGGGGAAGAGGTGCCGGACGATGGGGTTGGGATTGGTGATGTCGACCGACCAGAAAGTGACGCGGTTTGCGATCGGGGATGTGGCTGCGAAAGAATCATAGGAAGAACTTTCAAAACGTTCGACATTGAGACCAGAGACGTCGGTGAATCCGGATTCGGTTGGTTGGGACCAGGAGACGCTCTCGTTTGGTTGAGAAAAGGCCGTGGAATAAATTCCAGAATCTTTGTTGATGATGATGAGGTCGGTCAGTCCATCGGCTGATTCGTGGGAGAAGTCTCCGATGGAAAAGAGCTGGCCGAAGCTTTCGTAGGTAAGAGGTTTTTGGGCTGCGAGAGTCGCCGGAATAAGTAAAAGGATGAGGTGTCTCATGGTGGGTTAGTCGCTGATAGTTACGGTTCCGGCATCGATGATGCCATCGGGTTCTCCGACTTCGTTGAAGTGTAGGAGGTAATATTGATAAGTTGCTCCTTCGGTGACTGGGGTGGTGTCGAAGTAGCAAAGATCGATGTGGTTAACTAGGGCACCACCTCCGCTGATGACTTCTGAGACGGAAGGAAAGCGGGCCACGCCGATCCAAGGGTCGGAGAGGAATGCGTAGCCTGTGGGTGGTGGGATTTCTTCGTTTGGTGGGCGTTGTTGCTGCCTATTGTCCCAGATGATGGAGCGAACCAAGTGAGAGGCCTGGATGATGTCAGTTCCGGGAGTTTTTTCATCGATTCCTTCGATGCGTCGAGCAATTTGTTTTCGGTAGACAACGAAAGGGAAGAGTGAAGAGTCGGAGTTTTCGATGACCAGTTCGGGGTGAGGGAATTTTTGTTTGAAAAGGAATTGTTGAAAAAGGTCGTTGGGCGCAGGGGTGTTGTTCATGCCTACGGCGTTGTTGATTCCGAATCTTCCAATGCCGATGGTGCTGTCGCCGGTGACGAAGATGTTTCCCCAGGAGCGCCAATTGGAGGTTTCATTCCCGTAGTTGGGTTGGAGGTTCGTGATAGGAATTTGTCCGATGCGAATGGCGACTGGATAGAGTGCTGGAGGAGTCGAGGTGGATCGAGTGTGAGGAAGGTTGCTAAGGGTAGCATTGGCTTGGGTGAATTCGTAGGCCTTGATACGGAGATCCCATGGAATGACATTTGGGGCGGAACGGGTTGGCCATGGCACTTCGTTGAGTGGTGGAGGGAGAAACCAGGTAAACTTTCGATTGGAGCTTCGGTTATTGCCGGTTTTTTCAGCGAGACCGACGCAGTGAGCCGTCACAGTGTATTCGGTATCGGGCTCGATGGGGACTTCGATCTCAAGGATGGCAGGCTGGGAGGGAGGCCGGTCGAGATCGTTCGGGCCAGCGTAGGTTGCGGAGAACGATTGAGGGGGACCATCGGCTTCGCCAGGGTTGAAGGCTGCCATTTGGCTGGGGAGTTTTGGGGAGAGAACTAGTCCATCTGGAAGGCTGGGAAGTGGTGGGCTGATGACGAACTCGAGTCGGGCGACTCCAGGACTAGGGGCAACGGCTTTGAGAAGCATTGTCGGAGCAGCTTCAGTTCCGCTGGGTTTGATTTCTTCGAGGACAGGGGTGGGGAGTTCTGCGAGAGCGTTGACTCGAGTTTCGAGCAATTTGAGGGGACTTGGGTTGCCGTGTTCGTCGAACACCTGTCCATAGTAGGCGATTTGTCCTCCGGCTGGTGGGATCATATTGTCTTCGTAGACAATGGTTTGAACAGTTGAGTCGTCCCACTCGTCGGCTGCTTGATCAAGAAGAGTGAGGGATCCTTCGTTGATGCGACGATAGAGTCGGTATTCGTTGGCATCGATGGGAATGTTGAGCACGACCCCAACTGGATTGACTGAGGAATCTCCGGGATTTCGTGATTCGTGTGGGCACAATCCAGGGTCGGGTGTGAAAGGGGATTCATTGATGACCCAGTAGCGCCAACGAGATTCGTCAGAGGAATCGAATGGGAAATAGAATTGGTTTTGTCCGCTGAGGACTCGTGCGGCGTAGCGATTGGTCCAGTTTCGATTGTCGGTGGAGTTTTGAATGAGGAGGTATCTTGAAGTCGTCGATGAAACGGTTACGGTCGTGCCGCATGCAGTGTCGGGGCCGGAAATTCGAGGGGTGAAGACTTCGGGTGCTGAGAAGAACTTTTGCCAATATAAGTTTCGTTGAGATGCGACAGGTTCGGGTTCCATTGTTAAAATGGGGCCTGCGATGGTCCGGAAATCGGCTTCCATGATGACTCCGGGCGTTAGGTTGGGTGATTCTTGAGTGCAGACATGGCTGATGGTGCCAGATGACGAGACGGCGAGAATTGAAAAATTGAGTCCGGTGGTTGGGACGACGAGATCGAAGGAGAGGAAGTTTTCGCGACCAAAGAAGAGGGCTGGTGAGATGGCGACAAGGTTTCCTGATGGTTGTTCGCCTGGAGCGAGGGCGCTTCCGCTTCCAGTGGTTGCTCCGACGAGAACCCAACTGATGTCGTTGTAGGTTCCGTCTTCGAGTCCGCGCCAGACATTGAAGCGCATGGTTGCTTTGTTTGGTCCAAGAGGTTTGGAGCCAATTGGACGCGGCTCTAATTTTAGGCTGCGAATGCCGACTCGAGGGCAGTCGGGACGCAGATGTCCGGTCGGGGTGCCGGGGCCGGCGCGGTCCCGGATCGTTCCGAAGACTGCAGGGCTGGGGCGGGAAATGTCGTATCCGAAGGGGCCAAGGTGAGCGGCCCGGATACAGTAGAAGTAGGGATTGCTGTAGTCGTGCGCTTGCGGGGTTAGCGTGGTGTCGGTGAATGAAAGTGTTTGGGCATCGTCTTGATGAGCGACGGCACCAAGATAGATTAGGCCGTCACGGGTATTGTAGTCGGGGGTGTCGCTTCCGCCGCGATAGGTGGATTTTTTGAGTTCGTCACCTTGCATGACGGCATTGGCGGTTCGGTCTCGGTAGACCAGGTAGTGAGTGGTGGGAACATCGCTTGGGCGGTTTTCGTTCGGTTTCCAAACCACGCGGAGACGTTGAGTTTGTCCATCCATGATATTTTCGGCGCGAAGAACATCGGGGACCTGAGGTGGGACTTGGTAGGCTGCGGTTCCCGGGCCGAGATCTGAGACAGGGCCGAAACGTCCTAGGAGGTCAACAGCGGCGACGGCATACTCAAAATTGTCCCCTTCGTTGTAGGGTATTCCAGTAACAATTTTTGGGTTTGAGGGATCGGTTGCGTAGCGGTCGTTATCATCAACGACGAACCAGGTTGTCAGGTCTGAGGTGAAATCGTTCACATCGGGGCCAGATTCTCCTGACCCGGGAATCCGGAAGATCTTTGAAGCGGTAGCGGGGCTACCGGTGATTCGTGTGATGGTTGGGTTGGTTTCGAGTGCATTGGCATTGAGTGGTCCTGCGTATCCGGATGGGAGTTTCCAGACATGGAACCCACTGGTGAGAAGAATTTGTTTGCGGAGTGATTCGGGGATGGCCCAGCGAAGAGAGATACTTCGGTCGATCTGAGTTGAAGGACCTTTGACTGGAAAATAAGTTTCAGCCGGAATTGGGAGAGCGGTGGGAAAGGGAGGTGGGACTTGGACTGGAGGTCCTGGTTTTTCGAGTTGCACTGGGTTACCGGCATTTAGGATGACTCGGCCGACGACTTTGGCTGATTCGTCACGAACTTCGATCGTGACTTCGGTTCCTTGGGGGACATTTAGAGGGCCGGCCCAACCGGATCCGGAAATAAAGCGGAAGAGGGGGCGGCTTTGCCCAATTTGTTGGAGGGCACTATTTTGAGGCGGATCTTGAGCGACCCGGTTGGTGAGGGTGGAAAGAAGTTGGTTGAGCTGGTTTGGGGCAACCTCAGTTTCATTTTTCCATTGGTTGAAAAGCATGGTAGCGATAGAAGTGCTCTCTGAAATATTTTCGCCGAGCAGGGAGGCTCGGTTGATCCAAGGTGCGATGGCGGAGGGATCGGTGATGAGCTGTGTGTGTCCTTGTAAGGTGAAATTGGCAGCTCCTTCTGTTTTGGTATGGATGGAGAGTTTTTTTCCGACAAGCCATCCGTCGATATTGGAGTTCCAGACGAGGTAGGCCCAGGTTTGTCCATCGACGATGGCGGTGGTTCCAGCTGTCGAGAGGTTGGGCGGTAGTTGGATCGTTTGTGGGATGTCTTCGGCCCGAGCAAGCGGGCTCATCAGAGCGAGAAACGCGAAGACAGAGAGAATTTTTTTCATGGGTGTGTTAGAAGTCGAATTTCCAGTCGAGTTGGCCCTGGTTATTGATGGTGATGATGATGCTGGCTTTGGCTTTGAATGAGACACTGAAGATGCCGATACCGATTTTTCCTTTCAGGGTGGCGGTGGCGGATCCGCTGAGTTCGTTGAATTCGATTTTGCTGCCGACAATGTTGGCGGATCCGATAATGACAAAAGCGAAGTCGCCACGCACATTGACAAGGCAGAGGAGTTCTCCGCTGACTCCTTGGAGCATCTTGACGCCTCCTATGAATTGGCCTGGGGCGTCTCCAACGGAAGCGAGGGCGATGAAGCCTTGTCCACCATGAACGCGAATGTCTAGGAAGCAGCTTGGAGTAATGCCGATGATGGGCATGAGGCTCATTCCTCCTTCAGCATAGACAATGAGGCCGGCGACGGGTGTCACGATGCTTTGTTCAGCCAGGACAGCACCAATATCGGGGTCGGCGTTGGCCATGACATCGGGGTCGCAGGTGAGTCCAACAAAGATGCCAGCACTGATGCTCATGAGAGAGATTTCTCCGCTGGCGGCTCCGTAGAAATACCCGTTGCCTGCTCCTGCTCCGACTCCTAGTTTCAGCTCTTGGAGAGCGATGGGGCCGACCTCAAATTCGCCGCGGAGCGCAAAGTCAGCAGTCATGCCCAGGGGGCTCGAGTTTTCGCCGAGATAAATTTTGGCAGCGGCGTCAATTCCAAGATCGAAGGTTCCCCAAGAGATGTCTGCGCTGGCTCCCATGGCAATTTCTGCTTTGACGCCAGCTGCGCGAAGGCAGTCATCTTCTTCGTCATTTGAGGTGCCGGGAGTAGAAGAGTCGAGTGATCGGAAGAGGAACCAAGCATC
>JAHDGN010000570.1 GCA_020627645.1 Akkermansiaceae bacterium | reverse complement strand
GATCGAGCTGGCTCGAGAGGTGTTGGATTTGACTGGGTCTCATTCTGAGTTGAAGTTTTTGCCTTTGCCGCAGGATGACCCGAAGCAACGTCGGCCGGACATTTCGATGGCGAGAGAGGTTTTAGGATGGGAGCCTAAGGTGAAATTGCGTCAGGGTTTGGAGAAGACGATTGAGTATTTCGAGGCGAAGTTGTCGGGGATGAATTAGCGGTTGCGGGTAGGTGGGTGGGGAGGATAGTTTGGCATTAGATTATGAAGTTAAAATTTTGTGGAGCAGCTGGGACGACGACGGGGTCACAGCATTTGTTGGAGGTGAATGGTCAGAGGATTTTGTTAGATTGTGGACTGTATCAGGGGCGGAGGAAAGATGCTCATGAGGTGAATTGTTGTTTTCCGTTTTTTGATCCGGCGTCGATTGATTCGGTGGTGTTGTCCCATGCCCATATTGATCACAGTGGTAATTTGCCGAATTTGACGAGTAAGGGGTGCAAGGGGAATATTTATGCGACCTTTGGGACTCGTGATTTGTGTCAGGTGATGTTGGCGGATTCGGCGCGCATTCAGCAATCGGATGCGGAGTGGATGAATAAGAGGAGGAAGAAAGAAGGGTTGCCGCTGATCGAGCCACTTTATTCTCCGATTGATGCTGAGTTGTGCCTGAGGCAATTTGTGAATGTGGGGTATGATCGGAAGATGATGATTGGGCGTGGGGTGGAAATGACTTTTATTGATGCGGGTCATATTTTGGGGAGCGCACAGGTGGTTTTGGACATTGAGGATGAGGCTGACGGGAAAAAGAAGCGGTTATTGTTTTCGGGAGACGTTGGGCGTGGGGACAATGATCTATTGCGAGATCCGGCCTCTTGTGAGGATGTTGATTTTGTGTTGATGGAGAGTACTTATGGGGGACGTGAGGTTGGGGACGGGGGCTGATGATCAGGTGGCGGAGATTTTGAGGCGTGCTTTGAAAAAGGGAGGGAAAGTGATTATTCCGGCGTTTGCGGTCGAGAGGACTCAGCAGTTGTTATTCGTGTTGCATGAGTTGTTTCGCGAGAACTCGATTCCAGAGGTGCCGGTTTATGTAGATAGTCCTTTGGCGGTGAACGCGACGGAGATTTTCCGATTACATCCGGAGTGTTTCAATGAGGAGGTTTATCAGGTGTTATTCGAGAAGAGCAATCCATTTGGGTTTGAGGGGTTGACGTTGATTCGTTCGGTTGAGAAGTCGAAGGCCTTGAATAAAGATCAGGGCCAAGCGATTATTATTTCGGCTTCGGGGATGTGTGAAGCTGGCCGAATTTTGCATCACTTAAAGAACGGAATTGAGAATCCAAGAAATACGATTTTGTTTGTGGG
>JAHDGN010000569.1 GCA_020627645.1 Akkermansiaceae bacterium | reverse complement strand
GGTCGTCTCTGGATTCCACCCCAACACCACCACAACCACCTTCACCCCCAATGCCACCTATCTGGAACAAATCGAAATCGACCGTCCCTCACACCTTCCTGATGCCAATTTCTCCTGGATCAATGGGATTCCACAATCCGCTTCCAATGGGGCCTGGTCAACGACCTACGCAACCGAAGGAACCACTCTCGTTGCCAGCCACAAATACTACAACTCCACCTACGGAAAAACCAAGATTCGCCTCGGAGCTTCTAACCTGACCGTCGAGTCACTTTCCGATGGTAGCAGTGCGGCCCAAAGTTCCATCACCTCCTATACCTTCGACCCGGGCTACTCGAGCACAGGCAGCCCCGTCCCCTGGGGAGTGACCAAAACCCAAGGACCTGGAATCTTTGGATCGACCACCTCCTACGACGATACCCAAGGACTCACCATCACCTCGAACTCCGGACGACTCCTCAACAACACCGTGACCCGAGGAAGCAAGTCCATCACCACCCTCAATGCCAGTGGATATGCCACCTCTCAAAGCAACAAGATTCTCCCCAACATCTCCGTGAGCGGATGGTCCATGGTTGGCGACCCCAACAAATGGGGAGCACCTACCACCATCGATCCAACCTTCCCAATTGGACTCCCCAACTCCACTCAAACCTTTGAGGAAAACAGCCCGCTCATCTCCTCCTACACCTCTCCGTTCGGAGTGGATCAACAAGTCACCACTCGCGATTACCTCTATCGTCCTACCGCCTTCAGCTTTGACGGAAACAACGGAAGCCATACCTACAACCAACAGAAGAGGGGAGTCGACTCATCCATCACCTTCGGGAATCGAGTCAAAAACTCATCGCTGATCCTGGACACCCTCAATCGCCCAACCAGCCAGACCTACCAAGGCAACCACGACATCACTCGACTCTTCAACTACCAAAATGCCGAAGCCTTAGTCACCACGACTAATAACACCACCTCGGCAACCTCCACCTCAAAAGTGCAACAGCTCTCAGGATCTCTCACTGGAGTGACCGGTAACATCGCCTTGCCATCGACCGAAGGCCTGACCATCGACAACGGACTTTTCAAATCCTCCACCGCCATCGCAGGCTCACCTGGTATCTTCCAACACACCTGGACCGATGCCTGGGGGCGCATTCGAAAAATCCAAACACCCACCACCAAAACCAATGGCAGCGGATCTGATACCACCACTTTCGAATACAACTCTCCCGGAGCTGACATCTCCCGTGTCATCACCAAACAACTCAACCCCAACAATGCGGGCAAAACCATCTGGTCCATCGTCGAAGAAGAACCCTTCGCGACCATCAACGGCGTCGACTATTCCATCACCCGCTCAG
>JAHDGN010000123.1 GCA_020627645.1 Akkermansiaceae bacterium | reverse complement strand
GCCTCCGTCGCCCCGGAAACACCCGCCTCATCCTCTACAAAAAAGGCCGCATCATCACCTACCACTCCTACCTCCTCGGATCCCACCGCACCTGGGAAAAAATCCACACCCCCGACCTCCTCGGCCAACCCATCATCAACCTCATCCAACAAGAAATCTCCGGATTCACCTCACAATTCCAATACGACTTCGCCCACCACGACATCGAAGACCTCGTCATGATCGGCACCGAAGTCCAAATGCTCGCCCCCTACCTCTCCAAACCCCCACGCACCAAATCCTCCACCAAAACCCTCAACAAACTCATCGCAAAAATTGCCGACCTCACCGAACCCCAACGCGTCCAACAATACCAACTCGACTACCAAACCTCAGGCACCACCCTTCCCGCTCTCATCATCTACGCTGCCATCGCCAAAGCCTTCGACCTCCAAAACCTTCGCGTCTCACACTCCGACCACGAAGAAGGACTCCTCACCGACCTCGCCCACCCACCCACCAACGACGAAGACCTCAAACCCCTCCTCCTCCACTCCGCTCGCCTCACCGCCAAACGCTTTAGCGCCGACCTCGCCCACGCCAAACACGTCGCCCACCTCTCCACCCAACTCTTCCAACAAACCCAAACCCTCCACCAACTCGACACCAAAGACGGCCTTCTCCTCGAAGTCGCCGCCATCCTCCACGAAGTCGGCAACCACATCTCTCCTCGCTCACACGAACTCCACGGCCTCTACATCATTCGCCATGCCGAAATCTTCGGCCTCACCGACACCGATCGACTCCTCGTCGCCATCATCACCCGCTACCACCGCGGCTCCACCCCCCAACTCTCACACCCACACTACCGAAACCTCTCCCCACCAGACCGCATGCGCGTCGCCAAACTCTCCGCCCTCCTGCGCGTCGCCGACGCCCTCGAACGCACCCACTCCCAACGCGTCACCAACCTCACCGTCACCCTCACCGACACCAAAGCCATCCTCAACCTCCAAGGACTCCCCGACGCCTCCGCCGAGCGCCTCGCCCTACCCGACAAAGCAGACCTCTTTCACAACCTCTTCGGCCTCACCATCACCCTCCAAGAAAATTCCTAAACCCCCCAATTCTACCTTCCTCAACTTTCCATTCGTTCATTCTCAAATTCTTCATTCGTTCACTAAAATTATGATTCCTTTCATCAACCGCGAACTCTCCTGGCTCGAATTCAACCAACGCGTTCTCCTCGAAGCACAACGCCCCGACCTCCCACTCCTCGATCGCCTCAAATTCCTCGCCATCACCGGCTCCAATCTAGACGAATTCTTCCAAGTCCGCATCGGCGGCCTCATCACCCTCAACCGATCCGCCCCAGACACCACCGATCCCTCCGGACTCAATGTCCCCCAACAACTCGAAGCCATTGAAAAACGACTTCGCAAATTCACCCGGGACCAAGAACAACTCTTCCACAAACAACTCCTCCCCGCCTTTCAAAAAGCCGGCCTCCCCCTTCACTCCATCAACGACCTCAACCCCGATAGCCTCAACATCCTCACCCAGCACTTCGAAAAGAACATCCAACCCCTCCTCTCCCCCCTCCTCATCACCCCCGAAAACGCCACCCAAATCATCCCCTCCCTCAACGTCTGCCTCGCGCTCGAAATCCTCAACCCCGACACCTCCGAAAAACGTCTCACCATCCTCCCCGTCCCCACCTCCCTCCCCCGCACCATCCTCACCCACCAAGGCGGATTCATCCTCCTCGAAACCCTCATCGCCCACCTAGCCCACACCATCTTCCCCGGCGAACAAATCATCGGCCACACCACCATCCGACTCACCCGCAACACCGACATCCCCGCCAACGAAGACGAAGCACACGACTTTGCCGAAGAAATCAACGAAGTCGTCACCGCCCGCGGACAATCCTTCCCCGTCCGACTCCAAACCTCACAAGACAACCCCCTCACCCAAGAACTCATCCAACTCCTCAACCTCCACCCCCAACAACTCTTCCTCGTCAAAAACGCCCCCCTCGCCCTCGCCGACCTCTTCACCCTAGCCACCTCCGACAACCTCAGTCACCTCCGCTCCCCCTCACCCAAAAGCTCCGAATCACCACTCATCGACCCCTCCGAAAACCTCTTCGACACCCTCGATCAACAACAACACCTCACCCTCGTCCACCCCTACCAAAGCTACCGACCCGTCGTCCGCTTCATCCAAGAAGCCGCCCGCGACCCACACACCATCGCCATCAAACAAACCCTCTACCGCACCGCCAAAAATTCACAAATCGTCGACGCCCTCATCCTCGCCGCCCAAAACGGCAAACAAGTCACCGTCCTCGTCGAACTCAAAGCACGCTTCGACGAAGCACATAACCTCGAACGAGCCGAAGACCTCCGCCGCGCCGGCGCCCACGTCATCTACGGCATCAAAGGACTCAAAACTCACGCCAAAGTTGCCCTCGTCATCCGCAGCATCGACGGACGCCTCCAACGATACACCCACCTCGGCACCGGCAACTATAACGAAATCACCGCCCGCTTCTACACCGACATCTCCTACCTCACCACCGACCCCGACATCGGCGCCGACGCCTCCACCTTCTTCAATGCCGTCACCGGACGCACCAAACTCGAAAACTTCCACACCCTCATTCCCGCCCCCACCCAAATCAAACCCACCCTCCTCTCCCTCATCGAAGAAGAAACCGCCCGAGCCCTCGAAGGAGAAACCGCCCGCATCTCCGCCAAAATGAACTCCCTCCAAGACCCCGACATCATCGCCGCCCTCTACCGCGCCTCCGCCGCCGGTGTGAAAATCGACCTCAACATCCGCGGCATCTGCTGCCTCAAACCCGGTTCCAGGAAAGACGCCAAAAATATCCGAGTCATCTCCATCATCGACCAGCACCTCGAACACATGCGTATTTTTCACTTCCACAACGGCGGCGACCACCAAGTCTTCATCTCCTCCGCCGATTGGATGGTCCGTAACCTCGAAAAGCGCATCGAAGTCATGACCCCCATCCTCCACAAACCCTCCAAAAAACTTCTGATTGATATCCTCGAAGCCTGCTTCCGCGACAACCAAAATGCCTACCTCATCCAACCCAACGGATCCTCCAAAAAAATCGAACGCCTACCCCGCCAACGCAAATTCCGCATGCAAGACCACCTCACCAAACTCTTCGCCCGCAAAGCCGCCGCCGCCCAACAAGCCCGCTCCACCTCCCTCGAACCACACCTCCCAAAAGACTAGGACCAATTCCCATCGCCCCCTCCAAAACCCAAGCCCCTCTTCCCCCTAATCGCCCAAAATCCGAATCAATCCATTCAAATCTGTGCTGAAAAAACCAACAGTTTGTCAAATTCATCATGGCAACGCAACTCGACGGACATTGAGTGCTCTGCAATTTCTCAACCTCCTTCAAACGACAAATCACCCTTGGAGCGGCAGCTCCCCTAAAAGCTACTTGCTAAACGCTAATAGCCAACGCCGAACACCTTGCACGCCCACGACCAAGACTCTCGGTGTAAACTATGATTTTTCTCTGTAGAGGCCCATCAGCATATGGCCGTTGTTGAAAATTTCTACAGCTGAGATTTCATCAATTTTACCAAGTCCCAGTTTCGGTTCGTCCCCCCTCTCAACCCTTTTCATCTTTCCGGTTATCTGAACAAACAAGCCACATAAGACCTTCCAATTGCCGCTTCCATCTCCAAAATTTTTCTTGGCCAAGTTGAGAATATCCTCTGAGTCTAATTCGATTTGATATGAATTCCTCTTAAGTCTCATCGACTCTCTTGTTTCATACAAATAGCAAGTAACGGCGCCTCCTTCTTCCTCGATCGACAAAAAGCCCTTAATTCGGAGTTCCGAACTAGCCCACTTATTGTCCAACTTTATCGATATCCAATCAACTTCACGAAAAAACGCCTGTTCAGAAATCAAATCTTTTGTTCGCTCAGCTTCCTTCAACTTTTTGTTTTCCGGTTCAGCCTGCATTCTTGAAAGACTCAAGATGCTGAGCACTAAAATTGTTTTTTTCATTTCTCGTCTATTTTGTAAGTCTTCTTGAAGGCCAATTAATACCTTTTCGAAGCTATGGTGTAGTCCTTCAGAGATGAATGAGAAAATTCCTAGTGTAGTGAGTCCAACAAACCCGATCAGATTTGACAATGAAATGATTCGTATTTTCAGATGTAGATGTCATCAAACTACACGACAAAAACTGAGCCATAAAAGGGCTGCATGAGCCGGTCGATGAAGTCCCGTCGCTCTTTCTCTTTGAGATGGGCGTTGCTCAGCAATCGCAGGATGTTTTCAAGTCTCAGTCGGAAGGTGCTTTTTCATTTCGTGGCTGCTGTCTCTTTTTCTGTTTTGCACAGTTGGCAACCCACGTGTAGCTCAGCAAAAATGCGATGGTCACAATTGCGAAGAGTTTTTCAAGCTTGGTAGCTTCAGTCATGTGGGTGACCTCCATATCAAACCCACACTTTTTGAGATGGCGAAAGAATTGCTCAATACCCCATCACCCCCTCCAAAACCCAAGCCCCTCTTCCCCCTAATCGCCCAAAATCCGAATCAATCCATTCAAATCTGTGCTAAAAAACAAAAACCTCATCCACAAAACTCAGGACCCATACAGAAACCACAACCTCCCTTGCACAAACTCACCACCCATCCTAACCTTCCCCTAAGTGTCACCACTAAAAAAGACAAACTCGTTCCTCATTGGAGCTGCCTGGATTCTCACCTTCATCGCCGCCATCCTTATCGGAATCACAACGACCACTCCCACAGCCACAAAAAATCCACCAACCATCACCTACCGCCAGCCTTCCTCGATCTCCCCGTCCTCAACCTCATCAGACTCCCACCACCCGAACCCGAAGCACACCCCCGCCCAGACTATCCTCAATACCATCAACATCCACTCTCCCTCCCAACGACTCAACATCCTCTTCAACCTTCTCAATCACATCCAGCCCGATCAATTCCCCGAAACCCTCAACGCCCTAATCAAAAAACAAAACCACCTCAACCGCACCAACACCAACTCTCCCCGCTACGAACCCCTCATCGAGCTCCTCCCCTTTTTCGAAGCCTGGGGGAAAACCGACATTCACTCTGCCTTCCAACACCTCAATCAACTCGACCAACTCCGAAATCAAAACCCAAAAATCCATGCTCAACTTGCCGCCCTTCGTGGCCTCGCCTCCCAAAATCACCAAATGGCCATTCAACTCGCAATCGACCTCAAACCTCCACCGTTAGATGACAACTACACCAGCGGACTCGACCGGATCGGCACAAAAAACTCACCAAATTTCAAACGCCTCGTCGCCTCCTCTATCATCCAAGGAACCTTCCAAAGTGCCCCATCCAAAGCCATCTCGCTTCTAGACAATCTCTCATCAGGTGACCCTTTCAATCCATACACTCCCCAGAAACTTCCAAGCAAACCAATCCTCAATCCCCCACTCCAAGCCTCCATGTATACCCTCACTACGATCAAAGACTTCATCCTCGCCAAAGGAACAGAGCACACCCTCCAGACTGCAAATCAACTTCAAAACCCCGTCCTGAAAGACCAACTCCTCTACCACCTCGCCCAACACATCAAGGAAAGCAACCCAGTTAGTGCAGCGAAAATCGAAAAACAAATTCTCATCAATCCCGAAGACCTCGTAGGTTCTCATGAATTCTCTCGAGACCCCTTTGACGACGACAAATAACCCAAGCCAAAATGCTCCTCAAAACGGCCAAAACCATTGCGATAACCCTCACCTGGGGCGTCACCCTGACCATCGGCTACAACCTCGGAACCAAAATCGATCGCCAAGAAATACTCCCCCAAAATCAAATTTCAAAATCCCACCACCCCACCCAACGTTTCGTCAAAAATCGAACCAATCATCAAAACATCTCCAACCCTCCAATTTCAGGAACTCCTTCATCGCCGATCTCGACACGATCACTTCTGCTGGGAAACCCCTCCAGCGAACAAATCCAAAACTTCATCCAACTCCTCTCCCAGCATTCAGAAAAAATTCCTCAAATCGTTCAAAAAGCGTGGCACACCCCACCCGCCCCCCTTGACCGTTCTCTTTACCATACCTTTCCAGAACTGACCGGAACCCCTGTTCCCTATCCCCACTTCTTTCTCCTTCAAGAAGCCAAAATCAATCACCTCCTAGACAATCAGCAGCCCATCGAAATGAATCCCTTTTTCACCCCGGTCGGCCTCTACTCAACATGGGCTAACCGTGATCCTAAGAACATGTTTGAAGCCCTAATGACCCATGTCGCTTTTTTTAACCAACAAATTCAAAAACCCATTAGAGAAACTCATTTCAAATCGGCAAACATCATCAGCACAAAAAAGAATGCATACATCAAAAATTTCATCCCCCTAGGCGAACACGCCTCCCGCAATCACCTCCCCCTCATCACCCGCCTCACCTTCAACCTTCCCGACTCCGAATCCCAAATCAAACAAGCCCTTCTAACGGGCATCCGGGCTGGCCTCATCCAAGGCGACCTAGAAACCGCCCGGCAATGGGCCGATCAACATAAAGACCAAACCCTCCACCAACTCCTAAACCTTCGCCAACAAGGAAAAATCATCCCCGTCTATCCCGAATAAATCAACAGAACCCTCAGAATCTCAAACTAAAATTGATCACAGAAAACCCGCACTGAATCTATTGCTTCAATTTTAAAAAATTTTAATTATAAGAACCAAACTATGAAAATCCGTCATCCCTTTGCCACATTTTGCATTTTTCTGTCACTTCTCACTCCCTCCTTCGCCAAGACCGTCAAAGTCTTCATCCTCGCTGGTCAATCCAACATGCAAGGCCACGGAAAAATCGAAGCAAACCCCAACCACAATGAAGGGAAAGGATCCCTCTCACACCTCGCAGAAAACAACGAAAAATTTAAGTCCCTGAAGGACAAAAGCGGCAACTGGATCGAACGAAAAGACGTCCACATTTCCTACCTTAGCTCCCGACACTCCAGTAAAGGCAAACTCAAACCAGGATTCGGAGCCAACCCAGGAATGATTGGACCCGAACTCGGATTCGGCCAAGTCATCGGCAACAGCTTTGACGACCCCGTCCTTCTCATCAAAACCGCCTGGGGCGGCAAAAGCCTGGCAGTCGATTTTCGCCCCCCTTCTTCAGGAGGCGAAGTCGGCCCTTACTACAAGCAAATGCTCGATCACGTCAAAAGCACCCTAGAAAATCTGAACAAAGAATTCCCCGGCCTCGGTAAGAACTACGAAATTTGCGGCTTTGGCTGGCACCAAGGATGGAACGATGGGTGCGATATGGGAATGACCCAACAATATGAGGAAAACATGAAGAACTTCATCAAGGACATTCGCACCCACTTTGATTCACCAAATCTCCCCTTTGTCATCGCAGACAGTGGCTTCGGAGGATCAGTCGAAAAAAGCGGCCGGCGCTTTCTCATTCGCGAAGCCCAAGCAAACGCCGCCAAAGCCTTCTCCAAAACCGCCACCTGCGTCGAAACAGGAGAATTCTTCCGCCCCGTTGACCAATCCCCATCCAAACAAGGATACCACTGGAACAGCAACGCCGAGACCTACTACCTCGTCGGGGAAGCCATGGGCCTCGCCATGCAAAAACTCCTCGGTGCCAGCAAACCAAAGGCCAAAGGTCCAAAACGATTTGAAGCCCGCCTGTTTCGAAATGTCGACGGAACCAAATCCTTCAAAGCTCGTTTCGTCAAATTCAATGGCGAAACCCAAAAAGTCACCGTGAGCAAAATCGGTGGACGCACCATCACCTTCAAACTCACCTTCCTTCACCCAGAAGATCAAGAATACGTAAAATCACAGGCAGAATAAATTGCCCTGATTAAAATTTTTCGCCAATTTTTCGCCGTGAAAGCTGTCATCGCTGGACTCTGCCTACTTTTCGTTGGCTCAGCCTGTACCACCTACAACGATGTTGATCCCCAAACAACTGGATGGCGCCCAGCCTCGATCTCGGCCCCAGATCAGTATGGCCAAATAACAAACATCAAATCTGCCACCTCCGGCCCCTGGGCAGTCGCCTTCTTTTATCCAAAGGCCGACACTCCTGGATGAATTAAGCAAGTCAAGTCGCTGCGGTCTGCATTCGCGACACTAACTGAAAATCATATTTCGGTCGTTGGCATCTCCATGGACACCATCGCCGAACAACGAGCTTTCACCGACAAATTCCAAATCCCTTTTCCCCTTCTCTGCGACACAACCGGAGCAATCTGCGACAATTTTCGGGTCGTTCGGCCCAACAACAAACCTCGTAGAGAGACTTTCATCTTCCGCAACGGCCGCCTCGTTCACCATCAACGCTCCGTCAATCCAAAGAACCAGGCCCGAGACGTTCTGGTCAAAATTAACGAAATCCAATAGAGGCCGTCCGCTTCATTCACCAGCCTGAGCACCCATGCGATCCACCGTATCACACTGAATCGAGAACTGGTCTCTCGTGACAATGA
>JAHDGN010000122.1 GCA_020627645.1 Akkermansiaceae bacterium | reverse complement strand
CCCCCGTTGCCACACTTTCTCCCCATCGTCGTGCTACCACTCACTGAATAATGACTACTCCCCATATGACCTGTCGCTCCCACAGATGGACGACAGATGCACAAATACCCCCCAACACAAAGACACAGCAGGGCAAACAACCCCAAATATGGAGCCCCGGAAGCAACAAATACCCTACCTATTTTTCGAACGAACTTCACGGACTTTCTCAACCTGATCCAACAAACCACTCAAATCACTCTCACTCATCTGACCAGAACCTAAATCTCAAACGCTCATTTCACGACCACCAAAACAAAAAACAATTCCCCCTTAAGCCTCACTCCTCTACCACTCTCCCAGTGAAAATTCTCATCACCGCCGGACCCACCATTGAACCCATTGACCCAGTCCGCTACCTCACCAACCGCTCCTCAGGAAAAATGGGCTACGCCCTCGCTGCCGCTGCAGCGCGCCGCAATCACTCCCCTCTCCTCATTTCCGGCCCCACCAATATCAACATCCCCGATGGAACCGACTTCGTCGGCGTCGAATCAGCAAACGACATGTATGACGCCGTTTCCTCATTCATCCCCAAAGTCGACATCGCCATCTTTGCCGCGGCAGTCGCAGACTACACCCCAGCCAAATTTGCAGAGCAAAAAATCAAAAAATCCGGAGACCAAATGACACTCACCCTCACCCGAACAAAAGACATCCTCGGCTCCGCCCGCTCCCAGATGAATTTCCAAGGCACTCTCGTAGGATTCGCAGCCGAGACCGAAGAACTCATCGAAAATGCCCGCCGGAAATGCCTCAACAAATCCTGCGACCTCATCATTGCAAATGATGTCTCCCGAAGCGACATCGGCTTCGACTCCTCCGACAATCAAGTCACTCTCGTCTACCCCGAACACGAAGAAACTCTCCCCCAAGATTCCAAAGAACATCTAGCCTACCACCTCATCGAAATCATCGAAGACATTCACGCCTCAAGACAATCCGAACAATAAATCCCCCACAATCATTCACGGTATTCTTCATTCCAATTCAACATTCACTATTCTAACATCATTCCTGCAATGCGAACCGGCATCCTCCTTCTCGTCTCTGGCCCATCCGGCTCAGGTAAAACCACCCTCTGCCACCGCCTCTCAGACGAAGGAGAAGCACACTACTCGATCTCTTGCACCACTCGCCCCCCTCGCCCCGGTGAAACAGACGGCAAAGACTACCACTTCCTCTCCCAAGACGACTTTCAAAACAAAATCAACACCAGTCAGCTCCTCGAACACGCCGAAGTCCACGGCAACCACTACGGAACACTAAAAACCGAAGTCCTTCAGTATCTTCAAAATGGCACAGACGTCGTCATGGATATCGATGTGCAAGGCGCAGAACAAGTTCGCTCCTGTAGCGACCCTCATA
This sequence comes from Akkermansiaceae bacterium, assembly GCA_020627645.1. Lineage (GTDB taxonomy): Bacteria > Verrucomicrobiota > Verrucomicrobiia > Verrucomicrobiales > Akkermansiaceae > SW10. The sequence continues at coordinate 7,109 of JAHDGN010000122.1, read as the reverse complement.
TCAAAAATGCCCTCGTCGATCTCTTCGTCATGCCCCCAAGCGAAGACGAACTCCTCGCGCGCCTCAAAGGACGAGGCACCGACCCAGACGAAGTCATTTCCCTACGCATGAAAAATGCCCTTGATGAAATGAACCACTGGCGCGAATACTCATACCGAATCCTCTCCGCCACCCGCGAAGAAGATTACCTCAACTTTAAATCGCTCATCCTAGCCGAACGCCTCCGCGTTTCCCGCCTCAAATGAATATCGTCCTCGGAATCACCGGCTCCATCGCCGCCTACAAAGCTGCCGACCTCACCAGTCAACTCACCAAGCTCGGTCATGAAGTCCACGTCGTCATGACCCCAGCCGCCACCGAATTCATCACCCCCCTCACCCTGCAAGTCCTCTCTCGACAACCAGTCCTCGTCTCCCTCGAAGACGAAAAAAATTCCTGGAAACCCGGCCACATTGAACTCGCAGATCAAGCCGACCTCTTCATCGTCGCGCCTGCCAGCGCTGACACCATCGGCCAGCTTGCTCACGGACTTGCCCCCGATCCACTCACCGCCATTTACCTCGCCCTCCCAAAAAACACCCCTCGCTTCGTCGCACCTGCCATGAACGGAAAAATGTGGAATCACCCCGCCACCCAACGAAATGTCGAACAACTCAAAGCAGACGGAGTTCAATTCATCGACCCCGCCTCAGGCGATCTAGCCTGCGGATACCAAGGAACCGGCCGCCTCGCCGAAGTCCCCGACATCCTAAAAGCACTTCCTCTCAAATAAATTGGGAATACCCTGACAACTAATCACTCATAACAGCATGAACAAAGCACTCACCTGGGCACTCCGCATCATTCCCGCCGCAATCGTGGGACAAACACTCCCTTTCAAATTCTCGGGAGCAGCAGAATCAGTCAAACTCTTCAGCGACCTCGCCCAAAAAACAACCGGAAGCACCTCACTTGAGCCCGCCATGCGGATTGGATCAGGCGTCATTGAACTCATCGCCGTCGTCCTGATCCTCATTCCAAAACACAGTATCAAAGGCGCCCTCCTCATGATTGGCACCATGTTCGGGGCTCTAGCCTCTCACGCCCTCTTCATCGGCTTCGCCGGCTACGGTCCACTTCCAGCAATGGCCGGGATCACCATCGTTGCCTCTGCGATCTACCTTTACCTCTCCAAGGATCAGCTCACTCTCTCTAGATCCAAGACAGCCCAGTCATAGCGACCTCAACCTTCTCCCCCCCTTTCAAATTCCGCTCCACCCTCGTCCGCGAAAAGCTCTCAGCTAATAGCTAACGCCGAACACCCGAGACCAATCGTTCATCCAAGGCAATAGAAAGCCCTAAAACATACGAACCAATAGTTCGCTAAATTGCGGAGAAATACACCAAATCATTTTGATTTGGGAATGATACAATCGTCGAACAACTCCTCTATAATCAAAGATCTTTGTTCAGAGAAATCAGCAAAAACCCTCGGCAACTTAACTGAAAATTATCCATCAATAACAGCCGAATTGATTGGCTTAAAAATTCTAAAATACGGACACCTCGGTCGATACTCTCCAAAATCGTTGTCCCAAGAAAAAATATAAACGCCTCTGAGTAATTGATATCGAGCTCCCGCTATCCAGCTTGCTGCCTCAACGCTCGATTCGTCATTGATGATTGGCAACTTTTCCATTTCTCTCTGGACCATATTAAATTCATCCAAAGAAGATACCGCAGATCGTGGTATAGCAGCGAATCCAGCGGTAAAAAAAGCTCCAATTCGACCATAGACATCCATGGCAAACCATTGAATATCCAAACTCGGGTTACCTCCAGAAACGACCCACTCAAATTCATCTGGCGTCAAATATTCTTCTTCATTCATTTCCCTTGGCTAAACACTTCCCAGTCTTTGCGAACAAAATTGCCTCACACTAAAAAATTTCCAGAGAGTCCCGCAAGGCCCATCCAACGGCTTTTGACAAACAACCGAGACCCCCACCTCACAACAACTCCGGAGTTTTCAACAACTCCGAAATACGCTGGAGCAACATTCCCGCACCTCCCCCATCGACCACACGATGATCAAAGGTCAAACACAACTCGGTCTCCGTCACCGGCACAAACGCTCCCACTTCATCACTCCACCTAGGCACTTTCATCCCTGCCGCCATCCCCAAAATCAACGTCTCATTCGGCAACGGAATCGGCGTCGCCCACTTCAGGCCAAAGACCCCAAAATTCGTTACCGAAGCAATCCCACCAGTCGTATCCTCCACCGTCAACTTCCTTGCCCTAGCTGCCTCAAGCAACCTCCCATACTCCTCCATTAACTGCGGAACTGTCATCCGATCAACACCACGAATCACCGGCACCACCACCCCATCATCCACCTGAACCGCCACCCCTATATCAAACGACTTCGGATGAACGATCTTCTCCCCAATCAAATACCCAGCCGTCTCCGGATGCTCCGTCAATGCGACCACAAAAGCTCTCAACAAATACAACGTCACTCCCGGCTTCGGATTCTGCCTCGCTCGATAATCCAGTAAAGGATCGATGACCACCGGTCGCCCCACTGATGCCAAAGGACGAGTCCAACTCCTCCTCATCGCATCCGCTACCGCCATCCGCATCGGCGATGCCGCACTATCCGGCCAATCCGCGATATACTCTAAAAACTTCTCTAAATCCTCCACCGTGACCCGACCCCCTGCTCCACTTCCCACAATCGCCGAAATATCCGACTGCCTCAAACCCAACTCAGTCATCCGCGCCCGCATTCTTGGCGAAATATAATGCGCTCCTTTCATCCCCGCCGGCACCGGCAAACCATGCACACTCGGCTCCACCGTCTTCCGCTCCACAAACTCATCATCCGTCAGCGCAAAGTGCAAATTCTCCTCATCCTCCTTCTTCTCCTCAACCACCTCCTCAGCACTCCCACCATCACCCATCACCGGAGCTCCCGTTCGCTCAATCTCCTCTTCCGTCGCTTCCAAAATCCCCAGCAAACTCCCAACCGCATAATCCTCACCCTCAACCGCCGAAATCTCAGTCACCGTTCCACCACACAAAACCGTCACCGCCATCGTCGCCTTATTCGTCTCGACCTCAATAATCTCCTGATCCGCAACAACGACATCACCAACCGACACATTCAACCGGATAATCCGCGCCTCCGCGATCGACTCACCCAACTGGGGCATAATAATTGGAACCTGTGGCATGACTTTAAAAATTCAGGAGTTCTCTTAACTTTTGCACAATTGACTCTGGAGTCGGGCGGTGCGCCGCCCACAAATCAGGATGATACGGAATCGGCGAATCCTTCGCATTCAATCGCATCGGAGGAGCGTCTAACAAATGAAACCCATCCGCAATCGCCCTCGACACCACCTCAGACGTCACCCCACCCCAAGGAAACCCCTCACCCAACGCCAATAACCGTCCCGTCCGCGCCAACGACGCAATCACCGTATCCATATCCAAGGGCTTCACCGTCCGCAAATCAACCACTTCAATCTCCCACCCTTCCTTCGCCATTTGATCAGCTGCCCGAACCGCCTCATGCACCATCGCACTATACGTCACCACCGTTGCATGCTTCCCTGGCCTCGTGATTCGAGCCACTCCCAACGGTAAACCCTCATCATCAATTTTCTCCGTCTTCAACCAGCGATACAAAAACTTATGCTCACAGTAGATCACTGGATCCGCCAACTCCACCGACTGCTTTAACAAATGATAAGCATCCGAAACCGTCGCCGGTGTCACAACGACAACTCCCGGATAATGACCATACAACGTCTCCACCATCTGGCTGTGAAACGGACCAGACCCAGGCGTCCCACCACACGGCATCCTCACCGTCATCGGAACCGGAATCCCTGTCCGGTAAAAATGCGTCCCCGCATAATTCACAATCTGGTTAAACGCAATCGAACCAAAATCCGCAAACTGCATCTCCACAATCGGCTTCATCCCACTAATCGCCGCCCCAATAGCCATCCCCGCCATCGCATCTTCACTAATCGGAGAATCTAACACTCGCTCCGGAAACTCCTCCTGCAACCCCTTCGTCGCTTTAAACGCTCCACCAAAAGCCCCAATATCCTGACCATACAAAAAAACATCATCCCGCTCCCTCAACAACTCCTGCTGGGCCCGGTGAATCGCATCAATGTAAGTCACACTCATATACTCAAAAATCTACTCAACTACGCCTGCATTCCAGCCTCCGAAACCGCACGCCAATCCTCCTGATAAGGATCAGGTTTAGGGTCTTTCTGAGCCACCGCCACCGCTTCCTGAACCCGATCCGCCGCTTCAGATCTCAAAGCCTCAACCTCTCCTTCCGTCATAACCCCCAACTCCAAAACCTGAGCCACCGCCACATCTAAACAATCACGCCCCAAATGTGACCCCTTCAATTCAGGCACCACATAAGCCGCATCATCATGCTCACCATGACCACACAATCTCAACAACTTCCCCACCACCATCTGAGCCCCCCCACCCTCACGCCGAAACCGCACGCGAAATCACTTCCTGACACTCCCGAAAATTCGTCGCATCGATCTCATGACCAGCCACCCCATATCCCTTCGCCCGATCAATTAAACTATCACAGGCGAATTGCCTCTCCCTCGGCGTCGAATACGCATACTGATTGTCCGCCACCAATACCACTAATGGCAATTGCTCCACTGCCGCCATGTTCAATCCCTCATGAAAAGACCCAGTCGAAGTCGCACCGTCCCCCACACAAGTCGCACCCACCACCCCATCCAATTCCCCCTTCATCCGACGCGCCACTAACATTCCCGAAACCACCGAAACCGCCGTCCCCAAATGACTAATCATCGCCAACAATCCATCAGCCGGGCGACCACGATGAATGTTCCCATCCCGACCTTTCATCGGCCCTAAAGCCGAACCCAAATAAGTTCTTGTCGCATCCAACAAATCTTCCCCGAACCCACTCCGACCCGCTTGATCCCGAATCAACGGCGCAAACAAATCCCTCCCTCGACTCAAACAACACCCCAAAGTTCCCGAAAACGCCTCCTGCCCCGTTCCTAAATAGACTCCACCCACGATTTTCCCCGCCTTATACAAAGCCGACAACTTCAACTCCAACGTACGAGCCTCAATCATCGCCCGCAAAGTCCGACGCATCAAATCAGCATCGACCTCCGCAGCCCCTTGAATTGTCGAAGAAGAATCCATAGAAAATTAGTTTCGTCAGCGAAGCTCTCACCCCGTGACTCGCGGATACTGATCCACCAAAATTGACACGTCAATAGACATTGTTTGCCCTCAAATTTAGGTGCAATTTTTGATAGAAAAACCATCGTAAGAACAGTATTCGCCACCACCAATCCCTATCCCCCCTTTCCCTCTCTTAACCAGCGAGATTACTGGCTCAACAAGTAACTATCGAGCACTTTTCTCCACGGCTCATTTTCACTCTTCTGATCAGATTTCAGCCAATTACGATACACAAAATCAGTCTTCTCTGCCTCTGCATGACATTCAACACAAGAGACAATCGCACCGCTTTGAACTGCTTCTCCATTCTCCTGATAGAAATATTCCCAATCTCCACTTGCCTCATCAAATCCTTTCTCCCGCTTAATCATTCCCCCCACTCCCCGCTTCACAAGTTCCGGTCCTTTTTGATCCCCAGGAAAATCTAAACTCCACTTGTCTTTGATAATCACCGCCCCGACTGGATAATTACCTCCATTCTTCTGCCCTGTCCTCGCAAGCTCGTTCATCGAAACATCCAAATATTTCCCCCCGTGCTCACCCTCCGAACCAGTCACTAGCGAACGCCCAATCTTGGGTGCCATCATTTGCTTTCGCTCCTCTGCGGTCGGCGCACGACACAGCATCCACAATCCAGAGTTTGCTTCTTGAAGCGAAACCTTCACCGGCTCCACCCCCTCACGCTTCTCCAACAAATCAAGAATATCAGCAGGAACCTCAGAGGCATTCTGTTGCCCCACAACCGCCTCAGAGTCGTCACAACTCGAAAACGTAAAAGAAAGACAAGCCAGCACCCCAAACTTCAAATTTTTAGCGAAAACACACATACGATAGACTTTTATCATCCATCACGCATTGGCACTGTAAAAGCTTTGTAAAATCCCCCAAAAAAGTCACCTCCTGGCCTAAAAATCCCTGACAAGACGAAACAAATTCCCGATAACGGAGTTCAATCCTCAACCATCCATGAAGTCGATCCTCACCATCTTCCTGCTCACCTCAATCGCCGCCACCGCAAAATGGCCCCGCTTTCTAGGCCCCTCAGGCAACGCCACCTCCTCAGAAACCGGTCTGATCAAAACGTTCCCCAAAGCAGGCCCCAAAGTCATCTGGCGCAAAAAACTCGAAGCCGGATTCGGTGGAGCCGCCATCTCCGGCCGCGAAGTCTTCGTAGCAGACCGCGTCCACCAAGAGAAAGACGTCCTCATCGCTCTCGACTTTGTCACCGGAAAACAAAAATGGCGCTTCGAACACCCCACCGAAGGCGAACCCTCATTTCCCGGCTCTCGCAGCGTCCCCACCGTAGAAAAAGATGCCGTCTACTTCCTCGGAACCTTTGGCGAAATCTTTCGCATCAACCGAAAAACCGGAAAGGCCGACTGGACCGCCAAGCTCAACGAACGCTACCCCGATGCCAAAGCCCCCAACTGGGGATACGCCCAATGCACCCTCATCGTCGGAGACACCCTCATCGTCATGCCCTTCGGGAAAAAAACCGGCATCGCCGGCTGGGACAAAAAAACAGGCAAAGAACTCTGGAAAGCCCAAGGTCTCGGCAACACTCACTCTTCCCCAATCATCTTGACCACCGGTGGTGTCACCCAAGTCGCCCTTCTCACCACCAAAGGGCTCTTTAGTTTCGACCCCAAGACCGGGAAAAAACTCTGGGAAACCGACCTCTACCAAAACCAAATCCCCATCACCGTTCCCATCCAAATCGACTCCAAACGAATCTTCCTAACCGGGGGCTACAACGGAGGCTCTAAAATGATCTCCGTGCAAAAATCCGGCAAAAATTGGAAAATCGAAGAACTCTGGAGCACCAAAAAAGGGAGCCAAGTTCACCC
>JAHDGN010000568.1 GCA_020627645.1 Akkermansiaceae bacterium | reverse complement strand
TTCTTCACATTAATCCGGCAAAACACCCTCTCCTGTTGCTGGTCCTCAAAACTCGCTGTCCATCTGGCAGCCGTTCGATCACTCACAACCCCAACGTGCCCCTCCCCTGGGTTCTCAACATCGAACCAATTCTGCAAATCGTAAGAATACTCCAAGACCAACTGACTCACGTCAGCTTTCGAATTCAAGGGAATCGAAAAACGACTCACACTCCCTTCGTCAACAAACCCCTCCAACTCATCTTTAACCTTCGGCTGGGTCCCCAAATGAAACTCAATCAAGTTAACCAATCCGTCACCATCAGGGTCTTCTAGCGGCATCCCAGCAGGAACATAATTCGGCGTAAAGTTCAGATCTTGCCATGCCAAATATCCTCCCCGCCCCTCAAAAACCCGCTCTACTTCCACATAATAGGCCGTCGTCTTCCAAACCGTACCATTGTCAAAGTATGGCCCCATCATCACAGACCCTCCATTCAATCTCGTGTGGAAAACCGCAGACGTCATTTCATCATCCACTGGAACTTCATCTCGATCCACACCATCTACCCTCAAAACCGCCTTCTCAAAATCCATCGCCACTCCACCTCGACTTCGATAAGCGCGCCCTGTCAAACCCACTGGAGAAGATGCCCCTGGCAGGCCTGACGTAATAGGGTGATCAATTTCTCTCGGCCATCGACGCATCTCCACCCGATAAATACCATCGCTCAAAACCTTGAGAGGCCAAACCCCATCCACCCCTCCCCCCTCTCGAATCTTCTCCTGATTCCATTTGATTGAACCTGACGTAATCAAGTCATGCGCGGTCAACGTTCCCGTCGAAACCGAAGGATGACCCACATGAAACTCGGACCTTGCCTCAAAAGTTGGCTCTAACTCCGCCCACCAATCCTCATAAAACTGACGCATCAATGCCACCTGATCAGGAAGACTTGCCGCAATATCGTTTACCTGCCCTGGATCCGCCTTGATATCGTACAATGCCACCCCATTCAGCAAACGATACCGACCACTCATCACGGCATTCTTTGCCCACTTCACCGGCCGATCCACCCGCTGAGAATCCGAAATCACAAATCGCTCAGCAGGTTCCGTTTCCAGATTGGGATCCAACCGATTCTTCAACGAAATCCCATCAAATGAGACACCCGCTGGATTTGAAACTCCACACATCTCCAACAAAGTCGGCACCACATCCACAACATGAGACAAAGTTTCTACCTTCCGATGAACATTCATCCCCCCATTCGGCCAATGAATAAAAAATGGCACCCGATGCCCCCCATCAAACTCACTGTTCTTCCTCCCCTGCATTCCCGCAATAAAGATCCCCGCCGCAAGCAGCGGGGTATTTAGAAGAGTTCCAGCTGTCG
>JAHDGN010000121.1 GCA_020627645.1 Akkermansiaceae bacterium | reverse complement strand
ACTAAAGCTAAGATCTTCATTGGCAACCAAACCCTCACCGACATCGCACCAACGTCAAGCCCATTCACCTCACCCGTCTACGAATAGACTAACCAAACAATCCCAATCAAAATCAAAAGAATGCTAATCAAAAACTGGGAGGCAACCACGATGTAATAGAGCACCGGAAATTCAGTTTTCTTCACACTCCAGCTAAACAAATCCCCCCAAAAAAATACATCCACCTCTTCTCCTCTTAGATTCCAAAAGGTCAACCCAATGAGGATTAACCCAGATAAAATGAGCAAAATCGGTATCATAGCCGGGATAAGTAGTAAGAAACTACAATGCCTTCGCAGATTTCCAAGGCCGAGAAAATTCGCGCCGTCTCTTTTGGAACGAAAACGACCAAATAGCGAGGTAGACAATATTCCACACTCCTCCGCACAAACCAGAAATGATCAAGGTCGGATAAATTCCATAACACCAAAAACAAAAACGTCCGGTGACCCTTCCTAACAAGGAGTCGAAAAATACAACAAAAAGAAAAAATATTCAGAATAAACAAAGCCGCTCTGACAACCCACCCCCACTGACTCAATGGAGGAATCTCGACATACCCCACGGTAACCAACGATAGAATATGTTGGGGATACGAAATCGATATTGGTAAAAAGATCGTCGTAAAATGAAAAATCGGAAAAGAAATCGAAGATAAGATTCGGTTCTGGATAGCGACTCGCGACATAATTCTCAATTCAGTTTAGCCTGTTTCTTAGACCAGCAAAAGAGGAGACTGAAATTTTGAGCTGGATGCCTCACCACTTTCCGGTTTCCCAAAAATCATCACCCGGATGCAAATGCCACCAGAGACAACACCCAAGAATGAATCACCCCGCCATTCCCTAGATCTAGACACCTTCATCTAGATCACTCCATTTTCTCAACCGAGTATATGAAGGCACGCATTCCGGATCAAGATACGTTGCTTGATCGTAGTAAAATTTTGCCCTTTCTCTCATTCCCAGCTTTTGAAAACAATCGCCCAAACCAACCAATGGCATACCTATGGCACGGTCCAACAAGTGCGCTGTTTGAAAATAATTCAAAGCCGCCTGATAATCCCCCTCCTGATAATGAGTTGTCCCCAGATAAAGATTTGTCCAGGGATCTGAAGAATCAAGTTCCAGAGATCGAACGAGGAAACGTCGACCTTCTTCGACCAACCCCAGTTGAAGATAAGTCCGCCCCAACCCTTGAAATAGAATTGCACTTTTTGGACAACGATCAACAGCTCGCCGAAGCCGCTCTACTTTACGAACTAGGAAATCTTGAGATTGTCTGCCCATAACACCCCAAAAGATTCATCGTTATTTCCACACTAAACAAGCCACTTTCACTTCCAGAACTTCCACCTCTACCCCCTTGGATGATCACAATGTTCACATTGAGGTTTAGGCGCGTGACCTCGGAGCCAATCGGTTCTTCTTTCCACCAACCAGAATCACCCCTGGAGCGGCAGCTCCCCTAAAAGCTACCAACTAATGGCCAAAAGCCAACGCCGAACTCCCTCTACGCCCACTCGATCATGTTATTAGAATGACAATAGACCGACTCCAATCCAGAGTCAAACACACCAGCCCACCGTAAATCAACGGTGTCAATTAAGCATCACTTCTCCAATCCATTCTACTTCGATTCTTCTTCATCGGGAAAGATATTCACTCGCCTCAATGACCCCTCTTTCCCAAGTTCAAACTCAATGATTAAACCCTTGATTCGATAGAAAAGGATCGTCCTCTCGAGATCATGATCGATTGATCTGGGTGAACCAAAAACCGCCTTGATTCCTGCAGCATCGTCAGAGGCCGTTAGGAGATGAGAATCAACCAAAGGCTCGCAAAAATTGAGGAATGGCACATTTGGCTGAAACTGATCTTCTGCAACAAAATACGCGACATAAGAAAGCCTCTCCTCCGAAAACTCGAACAGGAACCCTGCTCTAGCATAGATCAAATGAAATGCGCCTCCCTCAACTGGCAAAATGAATTCAGGACGTCCATAAACTCTCGCCATTTCGATGGCATCACCAAACTCTAACTCACCAAATTTCCGTGACTGAAGATGAAAGTGAGGTGCGACGATCTCCACCATAGGCCAATCCAGACATGGATTCCGATTCTCCTTATCAAAAATCTTTAAAAATTTTCGAAGCATTTCGTTTTCAGTCTTCTCCCTACCTAAACTTGCATCGCTTCGCAATGCCGATGCACAAACAAACCAATACCCAACCAAAAGTCAAAGCGACGACATTACTCCCCACCCCATCATGCACAACTTCACCCGAAAGCCCTCGTTCGTCGGAAAATTTTTCTGGGTCAAAATACGCAATTGAAATTTGATCTTGGATCCAACCCAGAACAAAAACTCCAATCCAAGCCACAAGAACAAAGGCAACAAACCCGCCACGTTTTCGCCATCCTTCGCCTCTCATCGCAACCACCCACCGATCCGCCAACCATGATCCTAAAGCAAGATAGACGACCAGCGAAAGCACTCTCAGAATAACTTCCATACCAGCATAACCATAACTGAAAATCAGCCCAAAAACCAGGCACCGAGTTCACTATTTTTCGCCCCATTGAGGATTTCTCAACGGCATTCCAAGCTCTCCCAAAATTGCGGCCAACGCCTCGAGATCCCACAAATCAGCGAACTCGTCTGGCACACCCGAATAATTAGAACAGAGAAAGCAAAGGTTCAGATACCCGACCATCCGCCCTTGATCGTCATAAAAAACAAAGGCGTGGTGAGGATAGAAACATGCAGCAGTGGGATGACAAGGATGGGATCCAGTCACCGCAGCCTTCAGTCGGGAAACTTGACTCGCATTCAATACAATTCCCTCTAGAGGCCATCGCGTTGAATTCAGTTCACCACCGTCATCAACAATCCCATCGAACGAACACTGATCATCCCAGTTGAACCGATAGGCACGGACGTCTGAGAGATTTGCAAAATGCCACGTTCCCCCCTCAGGCTCAGTAATTGGGTTTGAGTTGGCAGAACGAGAATACGACATACGAAGAAAGATAAATCAGAGTGTTCGGAATCCACTCATCATTCTTGAATTGATTTCAAACACATCAAATTCCAAAACAAACTAGCCAGAAAACCTCTCACTAAAAAGATCCTTTTACTTCGTAGGTGTAGAACGTGATTAGTCACCGCCGTCCTCGTTCTATGCTTGGTCTCAATTACCAAGCAATTTTTTTCCAGTCGATCCCATCTTTCCACCCTGAGTTTCCCTTTGCATACTGAGACAATTTCAAAATGATTGTTTCGGCTTCCAGCCTATCTTGAGCTGCTTGATAATGCTCATCAACACTCCCATCTTGATATTCAAGGTGAAAGCCAACTCGATGATCCCCGGTACACTGCATAAACTTTCCATCAGGCGCATTGAGTATGAGATACGCATCGCCTGAAACATCTAGGTTCATCACTGCATCTCGGAGGAACTCTGCTGTTGGCGAGACAACTTCTTTCCTGCCGCAAATGTCTAAGGTCATACAATCGAACTTACCCAGACAACCATAGCTCGTCAAAAGGAGAACGATCCCAAATGATGACACGCAGCTACGCGCAACCTCACTTTCGCTGCATGTTAGAATCTTGGATTCAGGTTAACCGTTCGAACCCTAGCTTGAACCCACCGCAACTCTCAATAGGCTCGCTCTGGCCATGCCCACCTACATCGTGAACGTGTAAATAAATATTTCCCCTGAATCGAAATCAACTCCAATCCAGCCATTGCTTCGTCCAGTTAAAGCGCGCGGACTATAAAATCTAAGTCCTGGAAACTGATCAGTAGAAACCCACCAAGTCTCAGATTCCTTTGGTGAGACAAACAACGGCGGATCATTGGACAACTTCAAATCTCCAAACAAAGAAGTCCATTTGCCAAGTTCCCCCTTCGGAACCCTGAAGGCGAAAAATGATCTGAAGTCTGACGGCCCTAGTTTCCCGTCTCCTGTTTGCTCTTGAACAAAATGTGGATCAAGAATCAAAGTTGGCAATATCGCCACATTCTTTTGCAAGATATTCCGAACCCCTTCAATGCGCTGCGCCTCCGTTCCGTCGACCTCATACCTCAACTCTTTCGGCTTTCCATCGTTACAGCTTGAAGGAAGAAGGCTGAAAACCATCAAAAATAGAAATCTCCTCCCCAGGGCTGTCATCTCGCGCAGAATAATAATGCTGCTGTTAGGCCCCGTCAAGCAACAAACCACACAACCCCATTGCCCCTTACAAAGACACCTTGTTCCATATCTTCAATAGTTACTGGAATCAGCTCTCAAAACATCTGCACATGTCCATTTTCGAAGGTCCGGCCGATCGGCAATTATTGGCAGGTCAAAATCATCCCAAAAACTCCGGTGAGCCCCAAGGATATCGACAGAATGATAGAAGCGAAGATACGGCCCCGCTCCCCACCACATAAGTGAGAAAGAGATTCCAGTGCTCAATTGTAGTTTTACCGACTCCTGTATTTTCTGGTCGATATCGGAAAGATTTTTCGGCCGAAGCAAATTCACGACCGTGGCACCGAGGAACATAGGGTGATCACTAGGGGCAACAGAAGTTGGCTTTACGGAACGACAGACCTCTGTCATCAACACTTCGGGCAATGAAAAAGCGGCCCCAGACCGCAACGTAATAAGCCCCGGTGCATCGAAGTCACAAAAGACCGACGCAAGCTCCTGCCCGACAATTTCATCACGGTGGATGGGGTTCATGATCTATTAGTTAACTGTGTAGCATTATCTTCCAATCCTCCGAAAGATAAGAAAGATAGCTGGTAGATGGCGTATTCACTCAAAAAATTCGAGGTATTTTCAACCGTCAAGAGAAGCGTCTAGTCCGAAATCATCGGTATTCTCAAAAGGTCGCTTTAGATGCCGCCTGACTTCACCAAGATCCTCAAACCGTCCCGAAGGCATAAAAAATTCAGCCTTAGCCAGAGCCTCATTGATCACAGACCTACTTGGAGTATCGTCAGACACAATCGAGAATACCCCCGAACTCACCCATTCGAATCCAAAAAATGTTTTCCTTCGGTTTGGAACATCAAAAACAGCCTTTCAAAGGCTTCCCTTCAAAATCGAAAAAGGCATAAACTCCATCTTCAACATCAACTCCCTCGTAATCACGACGCACATCCTGTAAGCATTCGCAAATCTCGACAACTGTATCGTTTCGAAAAACGAAAATCGGCCATTGAATAGATTTCATCTTTTTGACGAAAGTGAAAGGTCACTCCTCCTCATGTTCGAAGCGAATTTGGACAAAACTGAATCAAAATCAAAAAATTAAGTGTGAACAAGAATCCTAACAAGCTGAAGAATTAGGGAGCAAGAATGCCACCAGTTTCTCTTCTCCCAAACACAGAACCCAACCCTATTTGATCGGCTGACCGTGGGTCAACGTTAGCAAGGGGGCAGAATGGTCGGCCGTCAACGGGCGTGACTCACTAAGGAGTTTTGACGCATCACCATTGGGCCAGTGGTTGTTGAGAATTTCAAAATAGGAAAAATAGTCCACACCTTCCAGATCCTTTGGATCACCTTTCCAATAGGGATACAATTCAGGCTTTCGAGTCCACTTGGCAACCTTATCATAAGCTTGCTTTAAGGTACGACCATTTTGAGATTTAAATCCATATAAGTCTTGCCCATTCACCTTCATAATCTCAGCAGCAATGGTTTGAGGCATGAGAGAAAAGTGTGAGTACCATATCCCCAATTGCCCACCGGAACGCCCCACCTCGTGGGAAAGATGGCCATCCTCAGCAATTTGATGCTCAATAAAGTGTTTCCATCTCTCTGCACACTGATCAAAAAGAGGCTCATCTTTCAAATACACCGCGCATGAGATAGACAGAACCAATCCCCAATTTCCCCAGTTATTCTTGCTACCAATGGTACTCATCGGAAGTGCCTTACCTCTCAAAAAATCAGAAAAAACCTTCTCCTCCTCCTTTGGCCACACGACTGAGCCTCGGAGTAGATCGGCAGCAAAAACTAGCGCAGGAAAATGGTAACTAAACGAGAGCGTGGAATCAGCTCTTCTGCTCATCGTCTCAATTCCAGTAGCCCACGCATTAATTAACCGAACCGCAGATCGCGCGTATTTTTGTTCACCCGTAATCCTGTAGCAAAGAGCAAGTGCGTAGGCGGCATTAGCATCATCCCGCAGCCCATTCTTTGCCTTCTTATGGCCAGCGGCATCTCGATAATAACCTGGAACATGCCATTTTTTTGGGACTATAGGCACTCGCTCAAGATTTTCATCCGCATGTTTGAGACATTTCACAAAGGCACTGTGGGTAGGCTCTTTCTTCTCTTTGATAGACTCCGTTAAAGTCTCAAGCCTGGAATCAGAAATGAAGACACAGGAAAATGATACCTTTTCTATATTTCTCTCCTCATCTTCCGCCTGCATTGGCAACACACAGCAGAGCAAAAAAGGACACCGAATAATCAATTTCCAAATAGTTAACATCACACTTCCTTCCTTGAGTCAAATTTTCATGATTGAACCCCGCACAGGTTGAACTTGAAGTAAAAAACCGGGCACTGATTCTTGAGCGGCTACATCAAATTGATGAATTGCGCCCAACGATAAAGAGAGACCCAGAAATGCCATAAAAAATTCATACCACATCGAGCCAAGCGTCTACAAGGATTCAATGAAGCGGTGCAACCTACTCCTCTCCTATAGAAAAATACAACAAAAGTGATCAGGTAGAGCCGATCAAGATATCAAATACCCTTCCGTAGCTTGCATACCTAACACAGCAAATGAGACACACGGAACATATTTTGATACTCACGCATCGAACCTGGAAAAGTTCTCAGAGGCCCTTGATTATCAAGACCTCAAAACAAGCATTGTCTACATCTACGTCGCAACGAAATTCGACCTGAGAGGAATGAACAACTCCCTCGACAAACTTCCAAACACACGATCTCCCCCCGAAACAGCCAACCGCCATGCGGTTAATCCTCCAGGTCTGCTAAATATCTCTCAGCTTCAATTGCTGCCGCACACCCCTGTCCAGAAGCCGTAATCGCCTGACGATAAACGTGATCAGCAACATCCCCAGCAGCATACAAGCCTGGTGTTTTCGTGCCGGTTCCATGAGCACTCTGAACAATGTAACCATTTTCATCCAGATCAACCAAATCTCCGACAAACTGCGAGTTCGGCACGTGCCCGATTGCCACAAAAACACATTTCACCTCCAACTCAGAGGTTTTCTCCGACTTCAAATTTTTCAAAGTCACTGCCCGAACTTCACCTTCATCGTCCGTTAAATACTCAACGACACCCGAATCCCAAATCGGCTCAATCTTCTCATGGGCCAAAGCCCGGCCTGCCATAATCTTCGACGCTCTTAACTCATCCCTCCGGTGAATCAAATACACCTTGGAAGCAAAACGGGTTAAGAAAGTCGCTTCCTCACAGGCCGAGTCACCACCACCCACAACAGCCACCGGAACATCTCGATAAAACGCCCCATCGCAAGTCGCACAGGAGGTTACTCCGTGTCCCACCAAACTCATCTCATTCTCCAGCCCCAAATACCTAGGAGCAGCTCCCGTTGCAATAATCACTGTCTTCGACTGAATCACTCCATCGTCAGTCGCTAAAGAAAATGTCCCGTCGTCGTTTTTCGACAACTCATTCACCTTTTTGTATTCTACCCGAGCCCCAAACTTTTCTGCCTGCTTCTGCATCCGGTTCATCAATTCAGGCCCCATCACTCCCTCCGGAAAACCAGGAAAGTTCTCCACCTCCGTCGTTGTCGTCAACTGTCCCCCTAACTGAGTTCCAGACAAAACCAAAGGGCTCAAATTCGCACGTCCTGTATAAATAGCGGCAGTCCAACCTGCACAACCTGTCCCAATAATGACTACATTTTCCATAACTAAAATCTAAGAGGATTCTCGAGAAATCTCATTCCCTGAAAAGATCAATCACACCCGATCTCAAAAAATAATCCGGCGATCACCTAAAAACAACTACGCCGGCGCCCCCACAACCTCAGGAGGCAATGTCCCATCATCATCACGCTCTTCTTCCTCCTGGGACTCTGAAGAATCTTCTTTCTGCAACTCATCCGAGACGTCATCAGAAGAATCTGGCGACTTCGGCGGGTCCTTCATCTCACCGAACTTCATGATGTCTTTGATGTGCTGGGCATCTAATGTCTCATACTCCAACAAAGCCTCCGCAATTGTATGCAGCAAGGTCTCATTCTCCTTCAACAAACGCTCCGCCTCCGCATACGCATGATCGATCAACTCCTTGATTTCTTGGTCGATCTTTTGAGCTGTATCCTCAGAATAATTCTTAGATGGACTCATCATGTCCCTCGCCAAAAATCCTCCTCCATCTCCTCCATCACCATATTCCACCATCCCCAAATTCTCACTCATTCCCCACTCACAAACCATCTTGCGCGCCATATTAGTTGCCATCCGAATATCCCCCATCGCTCCATTCGTCACATCACC
>JAHDGN010000120.1 GCA_020627645.1 Akkermansiaceae bacterium | reverse complement strand
ACTTTCAGGCAAGGCGCAACGAGAAAACTGGTCGAGACCAATCACCGAAGAGCAACGCAGCATGAAAGAACAGACCTCTCAGCCCTTCAAGGTGAAACCAAAGGAACCGCTGACCAAATAAATAAAGCCACCAAAACAGTCGTTTGACAGTTCCCAGACCACCTCTAAGCTCCGCCCCCATGTCAACTCACCCTCACATCGCCATCGTAGGCGCCACCGGAGCCGTCGGCCGAGAAATGCTCCTTTGCCTCGAAGAACGAAACTTCCCCCTGAGCAAATTAACTCTCCTCGCTTCTGCTCGCTCCGCTGGAAAAACCATCAACTTCCGCGAAGAACAACTCACTGTCCAAGAACTCACCTCAAAATCTTTTGACGGAATTGATATCGCCCTCTTCTCAGCCGGAGGATCAATAGCAGAAAAATTTGCCCCTCATGCCGCCAACGCAAACTGCCTCGTCATCGACAACTCGTCCGCGTTCCGCCTCGATCCAGACGTCCCTCTAGTTGTCCCCGAAATCAATCGTGAAGCAGCCAAACACCACCCACGCAATATCATCGCCAACCCCAACTGCTCCACCATCATCACCCTGATGGGCTTAGCCCCCCTTCATCAAGCCTTCACCATCACAGGCATCATCGCCTCAACCTACCAGGCTGTCTCCGGTTCTGGGGCACAAGGAATCGCCGAACTCGAGCAACAAACCAACGCTCTACTCAATCACTCGCCGATAGAAACAAGCGTCTACCCCCACCAAATCCTCCACAATGTGATCCCCCACGTAGATACCTTCCAAGAGTCCGGCTACACCAAGGAAGAGCAAAAAATGCTCCACGAAGGACGCAAGATCCTCTCCCTCCCAGATCTCAAAGTCACCTGCACCTGCGTCCGCGTTCCCGTGATGCGCTCACACTCCATCTCAGCCACCGCCATCTTCAAAAACACCCCAGATCTTCAAACCGCTCGGAAGGCTATCACTCAATCTCCTGGAGTCGAACTAGTCGACGACCCAACCTCCGCTCTCTACCCCACGCCTCTCGACACAACCGGGAAAGACAACTGCCTCGTTGGCCGAATTCGACACGACCAAGTTCTCGAAAATTCTCTCACCCTCTGGATCGTTGGAGATCAAGTTCGCAAAGGAGCTGCACTCAACGCGGTCCAAATTGCAGAATGCCTCGCAAATCCATCCTAAATTTCAAAATTTCAAAAAACATTTATAATGCACGCAATAATTGAGCTAACCCCTTGAAATTCATAGCTTTTCAAGCCAAAAAACACCCACCTTATACACATCTTTTTATAAATCACACACTTTTGAGGTTGAGTATTATCATAGAGTGAGTTATTCACATGATGCGCTAGAAATTTCTAGCTGCAGTTTGAAGCCACACACATCATGGAAGCCTCCCCCTCCACATTCGGAACTTTTGTACCGCCGTCGATCGAAGAACTCGCTCCTCACTTCCCCGACTACGAAATCAGAACCCTCATCGCCAAAGGAGGAATGGGAGCGGTATACAAAGCAAAACATCGAGCTTTAGACCGCCCCGTCGCGCTCAAAATTCTTCCCAGCGAACTCGGACAGCACCCGGAACTCCTTAGCCAGTTTCAGCAAGAGGCCAAGCTAATGGCACGCCTAAATCACAATAATCTTGTTAGCATTTTCGACTTTGGAAACATCCACGGAATTCCATTTATCATCATGGAATTTATCAATGGGAAAGCCCTCTACTTTTCAGCCCACAAAAAAGCGATCGACGCCCTCGTCTCGATCGATTTAACCCTCAAAATTTGCGCCGGGATCCATCACGCCCATCAAGCAGGCATCATCCATCGAGACCTCAAACCAGCCAACATCCTCCTCGACGCAGCTGTCACCCCAAAAATCGGCGATTTCGGACTCTCACAAACCCTCCTTGGCGCAGCCCACAACACTTCCACATACGGCACTCCAGGCTACATGGCTCCAGAAATTTACCAAAAACTCCCAGTTGATCTCCGATCCGACATTTTTGCAGTTGGCTGCATTCTCTACGAGCTCCTCACCGGACACCCCCCAAAGCCCTACTCCTACTCACTCAACACCCGACTGAATCCAGCCCTTGATAGAATTATTCAAAAAGCAACCGACCCCGAACCCCTTCAAAGATACTCCTCAGCCAACGAAATGGCCGCAGATCTCGAATACTCAAAAACTTACTATCGAAAACCCACACTCATCACCACAAACGTGCCATCTCGCTGTTTCGCCACTGCCCCTTGTGCTGCAATCCCTGCCACCCTCCCAGCTCACAAAGTCGTGGCACCGAACCCAATCGTCAGAAAATCTCTATCCTAAATCGCTCCACCATACCCAACCACACTTGAAGTAAGTATCACCAACATCCGAGAAGAGGGACGGAGCCCAAGACAAGGAACCCATCATCACCGATTCGACGAGAAACGACGCTGTGCTCAAAATCCGCAAAAGAGCATCACTCAACAAAGTTGCAATCTGGGCATCTCAACAAGAATGAAACTTTGCAATCGCAAAATTCTGCCCGCCCCCCCTCGCAAACTCGGAGTTCTTAGGAGCCGTCTGAAAAAAATGCCTGCTTGAAATCAAAAAGTTAGAAAAATCACCACCCGGGATGACCCTTGCTTGACCCCCAACACAACCATCGAAAACCGACCTCTTTTTGGTTGCACCTCAGTACATCCAAAGATACTTTCCCCCAAGGTTTTGGGTTAACAATCCACCAACCTTCCTTTTGGCAAACCTCCTCCCAAAATCATGTCAGAATTCGTCCCGCCCACCGTAGAGGAGCTTGCTCCCCTCTTCCCGGCATACGAGATCCGTTCGTTCATCGCACAAGGCGGGATGGGAGCCGTTTACAAGGCGAGACAACTCTCTCTCGATCGGCCTGTAGCCATCAAAATTCTTCCCAGAGAATTTGGCGTGAACGAAGACTTTCGAGATTACTTCAAAGAGGAAGCCAGAGCAATGGCCAGGCTCAACCACCCGAACCTCATCGGAATCTACGATTTCGGAGATGTTGAAGGCATGCCCTTTATCATCATGGAGTTCATCAAAGGAAAAGCCCTCTACTACTCCGCTCACAAAAAGGCCATCGACCCACCCGTCGCTCTTAAATTGGTATCAACCATCTGCCAGGCGCTTCATCACGCCCACAAAGCCGGAATTGTCCATCGTGACATCAAACCTGCCAACATCCTTCTGGACATGGAAGCAAACCCGAAGATCGGCGACTTCGGGCTCTCAAAACCTGCTGGCCCCACTGCGAACGAAGGCCTCGTCTACGGAACCGAAGGATACACCGCGCCCGAAGTCTATCGTCGCGCTCCCTCTGACCACCGAGTCGATATTTTTTCCGTCGGAGCAGTCCTTTGTGAACTGCTGACCGGAAAACGCCCCAAAGCACACTCCTACAACATGAGCTCAGGCATCGACCGAAGAATCGATGCCATCATTCAAAAAGCAACCCATCAGGACCTCCATCAACGACACGAAACAGCCAAAAAACTGTCCGAAGAAATCGACGAACTAATCCCCAAACTCTCTGGCCCCAAACTCGCCACCGGATTCTCCAAAATCAGACCAGTGACCTCAGCTGGCCAACTTCTCTCAACGAACCAATCTTTATCTCATCCAACCCAATTCCCTCCAACTGCCATTCTAACAGGCAACCTCACTTCCACCCTCGCATCACACCCTTCAACCCGCCCTGTCTCTACAGCTTCTCAAAAAAAGAAAAGCTCACTTCTCCCGACTGCCGCCCTTCTCACCCTTCTAGTCGGCGGACTGACAGCTATAGGATTCAAAATCCTCAACTCGAAAGAAGATCTCCCAACTCCCTCCCAGCTCCCTCCCAGCTCAATCGAGAGCCCAGCCTTACCCGAAACTGATACCCCTAGCGGAAATAATACCACCGCACAATCCGATCCACTCCTGGAAATGAGGCGAGCAGAGCGCCAAAAAAGACGTGCATCTCAAGAGGGGCATTCAGCGCACAACTTCACCCCTCTGAAGAATCAGCAAGGTCTCTCATCGCTCGAACAGACACAATCCTCGGCACAAGTGGCGATGAAAATCATCGCGTTAAAGATCAAGGATCAAGACTTCACCGACCTTCCCCCAGGAGCCATCAAAAAAGGCAACTCAATCTTCTTTTATGTCCAACACAAACGTTCATGGCTCGCAGCCAATCGGCTCGGAAACCGACACTCAGCCTCGATTGCCAAACTCTCAACCCCAGAAGACCTAGAATGGTTTCTCAAAACATACCAGCCAGACAAGTTTACCTGGCTCGGTGCCACCGACTGTGGCCTCCGCTCGGAGAAAAAATGGCTCTGGGCAGACGGCGAGTCTGTCGACTCCAATCTCTTCAAAAACAAATCCCCAATTCCACAAACCGAACCACTCAAGCAAACCTTCTTTGTCGCCGTTTCTAACAACGAACCTCTCCTTTCCCGATTTAGCCTACGACAGAGGCTCCCCACTCTCTACGAATGGAAAACCGACGGCAATACCGACTCCCTCTTCAACGCACAACTCGAGCGATCGACCCGCAGCTTAAAACTCAACCAATCCCCCCATTACCCTCAAGGAACCTTTCGTGTTGGAAACTCCCATTTCCTGGTCATTAAGAAGAACGAAATCTCTTGGACCGAAGCCTCGAACCTCGCGAAAGTCCATCGAGGGTCCCTCGCCGTTCCTTCCAACAAAGAAGAACTAGAGGTCCTCAACCACGTCGTAGACAACCTCATTCAGGCAATTGGGATGGGATGTTGGATCGACGGCTTTCTTCCCTCCATGAACACCCCGCGAGCCACTTGGACAAATCTCAGTAACGAACCTTTTACAATTACCAACTGGCGGGATGCCACCGTCCCCTCCCCAACTTCCCACTCGCAACACCTTGCCCTGTGCAAGCTAGGTGGGGTTTTTGCTCACGCTCTGCCGGATCAAAACCCAGTAGTGAAACACCTGATTATCGAATGGA
This sequence comes from Akkermansiaceae bacterium, assembly GCA_020627645.1. GTDB lineage: Bacteria > Verrucomicrobiota > Verrucomicrobiia > Verrucomicrobiales > Akkermansiaceae > SW10. Next base: position 3,649 of record JAHDGN010000120.1, on the reverse strand, counting down.
ACAATTCAAAAAAAACTACCACCGCCACAACCTCAAATAACTCTTCCAAAATCGACAACTATCTTGCGCGAAGGATCGAGAAGATAAGAAAGCCCATCCACGACAGATACCGCTCGACCTACGCCCCTTTTCGCAAAAAACGTGACCGAATCGTCAGCTCATACCTCGACCAATTAATCACAGAAACCAAAAAACAAGATTCCCTAAACCCACAGACCTCTGCCGCACTCATCGCCTCCCTGCGAACCAATCAATCCAAGAAACAGCTACCCCAAACAATACCAGACTCTCTCCCCGACACAATCAAAGATCATTTCGAGGATGCAACTAAAGCCCTAGAGAGACACGACGCCACCTACAAACAAAATTTCAAAAACGCCCAAAGAGATTACCTCTCCGTTCTCACCAAAGAAGCCGCTCGAGCCAAAAACAAATCTGAAGTGAGCCTACTGCGTATTTTAGAAGCAGAAATTATCCAAACTGAAACAAACCAACACAGCATCAATACCCTCCTGAACGGCGAACCAATTCAGATCCCCACCTCGAAATAAACGCCCCAAAATCACATCTCTCCTTCCACTTGCGAGTTCCACAACACGAGCTAACCTGGCTCCGTGCCTGCCAAAAAAAGAACAAACGCACCCAAAAATAACACCATCTCGATCAAAGGTGCCCGCCAGCACAACCTCAAAAATATCGATCTTGAAATCCCTGTCGGTAAACTCACCGTCATTACCGGCCCCTCTGGCTCAGGAAAATCATCTCTTGCCTTTCATACCCTATACGCTGAGGGGCAACGCCGATACGTCGAAACCTTCTCTCCATATGTCCGACAATTCTTCGACCGCATGGACAAACCCGATGTTGATCGGATCGACGGAATCCCTCCAGCCATCGCCATCGAGCAAAAAAACACCATCCGTACAACCCGCTCTACCGTAGGCACTCTCACCGAGATTAATGACTACCTAAAGCTCCTCTACCCTCGTCTTGCCACCGGCTACCACCCCACCACGGGAACACCAGTCCATCCCGACACCCCCACCTCCATCCTCGAGCAAACTCTCGATCGATTCCCGGACCAAAACATCCTCGTTCTCTTTCCCATTCCCATTCCTCAAGATACCTCAACAAGCGACCTCTTCCCCTTTCTCAACTCACAAGGCTACCTCAGAATTCTACTCGATGGAGAAGTCATCCGCACCGACTCACCCTCCAAAATCAAAAAACTTCCGCACGAAATCCTCGTCATTCAAGATCGCATCAAGGCCACACCTCGAAACAAGTCTCGCCTGACCGAAGCATTCGAAAACGCTCTCACTTTTGGCAAAGGAACTGCCTCCGTCACCGACCTTGAAAATGACACCCTGAATTTCTCAACCTCATGGGCTCCCCTCCGTGCACCGACCCCCTCTCTCTTCTCTTTCAATTCACCCCTTGGAGCTTGCCAAAGCTGTCGAGGATTCGGACGTGTCATCGGAATCGACCTTGACCGAGCCATCCCCAACCACACCCTCTCTCTCCGGGATGGAGCCATTAAACCATTTCAAGGAGAACGAGGCGAAGAATGCCAGCGCGATCTCCTCCGCAATTGCAAAAAACAAAACATCAATCCCAACACCCCATGGAATCAACTCACCCCCGATCAACAGCGATGGGTTAAGTACGGCGACCGACGAAAAGAGTCTCCTCTATCATCCCTAGAACAATCCGAACAACTTTGGGACGAAGGACGCTGGTATGGCATTCAAGGGTTTTTCGATTGGTTAGAAACCAAAGCCTATAAAATGCATGTGCGCGTCTTCCTCTCTCGATACCGCGCCTACACCGAGTGTTCCGAATGCCAAGGCACTCGACTTCAACCGCAAGCCCTCCAATTCAAAATCCTCGACAAAACTCTCCCCGATCTTTGGCACATTCCCATCGACGAACTTCTCCCATGGTTTCAATCACTCGAAGATCTTCCTGCCGCCCAAGAAAAAACAACTCAAATTGTCCTGACTGAAATCACCTCCCGCCTCGATTACCTCAATCAAGTCGGCCTCGGATACCTCACCCTCGACCGCCCAGCCAGAACACTCAGTGGCGGTGAAATCGCCCGAGTCAATCTAACCACCTGCCTAGGATCTGCACTCACCCAAACCCTCTTCGTTCTAGATGAGCCCACCGTCGGCTTACACCACCGGGATATTGGTCGCCTCACCGCAATCATGCATCGCCTACGCGACAAAGGAAATACTCTCGTCGTTGTTGAACACGACGAGGCCGTCATGACATCAGCCGACCACCTAATCGACATCGGTCCCGAAGCCGGTGAAAACGGCGGACAAATCGTCGCAAACATTCCCTACGACCAAACCCTCAAAAATTCATCTCTCAAACAACATCCCAATTCCACCACTCTCCCATATCTTTTAGGCAAAAAAACCATTCCTACCCCTAAGTCACTTCGTACTCCTAAATCCCACCTCTCGATCCGCAATGCCTCAGCCAACAACATCAACAACCTCGACCTCGACCTCCCTCTCGGAGTCTTCACCTGCCTGACCGGAGTCTCAGGATCCGGCAAGTCCACCCTAGCACACCCCATTATCTACAACAACTTAGCTCGCCATTTCGGAATCACTCTCGATGAAGAACCAGCGCCTGCGGAACTCACTCACCTTGACGAACTCAACGGGGTCCAACTCATCGACCAATCTCCCCTCTCACGCACCCCACGCTCCACCCCAGCAGTTCTTCTTGGCGCATTCGAACACCTTCGACAACTCCTCGCACTCACCTCCTCAGCACGGGCTCTTGATCTCACCCCCGGTTACTTCTCATTCAACTCCGGCCCTGGGCGCTGCCAAAGATGTTCTGGAAATGGATTCGAAAAAGTAGAGATGCAGTTCCTCTCCGACCTCTACCTCACCTGCCCCGAATGTAACGGCACCCGCTTCACCAAAGCCGCCGAAGACCATCAATATGAAGGAAAGTCCGTCGTCGATTTCCTTAAAATGACAGCAACCGAGGCCCTCTCCTTTCTTGAAAACGTCTCAACGCCGGTCGCTCGAGAAAAACTCCTCCTCGGCAAGGCTCGCTTCGCCCTTCAACCCCTCGTTGAGACAGGCCTAGGTTACCTCCGCCTCGGCCAACCCCTCAACACCCTCTCAGGTGGCGAAGCCCAACGACTCAAACTCTGCCAACTCCTTTCTTCGTCCGAAGGCTCCATCAACACGCTACTCATCCTCGATGAACCAACAACCGGACTTCACTTTACCGACATCGAACGCCTCCTCTCAGTCTTCCACCGACTCGCCGATGTCGGATACTCACTCCTAGTCATTGAACACCAAACCGACGTCATTAAAAACGCTGATCATATCATCGAAATTGGCCCCGACGCCGGCACCAACGGGGGACAAATCATCTTTCAGGGAACCCCAAAACAACTCGCTAAAAAGAAAACCCACACCGCCAAAGCGATCAATCCAACCAAAACATCCTCACCAAAAGCCACTCCTAAAAATAAACAACAAAACACCCCCGAAATCTCAATCTCAGGACTTCGCCACCACAACCTCAAAAATATCGACGCCAAAATCCCCCACCACGGGTTCGTTGTCATCTCAGGCCTCTCAGGATCGGGAAAATCCACCCTCGCCTT
>JAHDGN010000567.1 GCA_020627645.1 Akkermansiaceae bacterium | reverse complement strand
TTCCGAACTCATATCCTCAAAACTAACTAAAATCAACCTACGCCGGCTGCTTCAAAAAATCATACCCGCTCTCTTCCAACTCCAAGGCCAACTCAGGCCCACCAGACTTCACGATCTTCCCATCAGCCATCACATGCACATGGTCCGGCTTAATGTATTCCAACAAACGCTGATAGTGAGTGATCACCAAAAAACCTCTCGCCTCCGAACGCATCGAATTCACCCCCTTTGCCACCACCTTCAACGCATCAATATCTAGCCCCGAATCCGTCTCATCCATGATGCAATATCTCGGATCCAACATCATCATCTGCAAAATTTCATTCCTCTTCTTCTCCCCGCCCGAAAACCCTTCATTCACCGCCCGACCCGTAAATTTTCGGTCCATCTCCAACTCATCCATCTTGGCATACATGTCTTTGTAAAAAGACACCGCATCGACCTCCTCCCCCTCAGGCATCCGTGCCTGCAAAGCAGCTCTCAAAAAATTCGCATTCGAAACCCCAGGAACTTCAGCCGGATACTGAAAAGCCAAAAAGATCCCCGCTCTCGATCTCTCATCCACTTCCAACTCAGCAATATCCACCCCATCCAACACGACCTTTCCATCCGTCACCTCATAATCCTCGTGACCTGCAATCACCTTCGACAACGTCGACTTACCCGAGCCATTTGGCCCCATGATCGCATGGACCTCCCCTGTCGGAATCTCCAAATTCAAACCCTTCAAAATCGGAGTGCCTTCAACACTCGCATGCAGATTTTCAATAACTAAGCTCATGATTTCTTTAAAACTGATTTTTCGCCGTAACTCCCCTTTAAACTAATCTCCAAATGATTCACTTCCGTCCCCTCAGGCAAATCCAGAACATCCTCTAACCTGACCCCCTCCTTGAAACACACATCGTGAATTTCCCCGCTCTCCTCATCCTGAAAATGACAATGCTCCTCCAAATTTGGGCAATACCTTGACGACTCCCGCTCAAAGTTCACCTGCTTCACCAAGCCATGCCCCACCAAAACCTCTAAACAATTATAAACTGTCGCTAGAGAGATTTTAGGCATCCGATCCTGCGCCCGAACAAACACATCGTTCGCCGTCGGGTGATCACGATCCGCCAACAATACCGCCAAAACCTCCCGCCGCTGCTTCGTCATTCGCAACCCTCCCAACTCCGAAGGAAAATCCTCCGGATTCGGGTTCTTCAGCTGCTCCAACGAGATCACGGCGGCAAGCTAGCCCGATCCTCACCACTCGCAAGCCCAAATTGGAATTATTCTAAAAAGCAATTCCAACCCCGGTCTGAAATCTAGACATCACCAACACTTAAAGTCTGTAACACTGACAACCCATGAGAGAAAAAATAGATTCATCATCTATCAACAAGGTTGAACCA
>JAHDGN010000119.1 GCA_020627645.1 Akkermansiaceae bacterium | reverse complement strand
TTGACGCCGGAGTAGGGTTGGAAGACGCCGGCGGGAAGAGAGATGACGGCGACGAGGTATTCGTCGACGAGCATCTTGCGGAGTTGTTTGTAGGCGGTCTGGCTCTGGAAGATGATGCCTTCGGGGACAATGATGGCGGCGCGACCGTTGGGGGTGAGGTGCTCGGCGATGTAGTCGACGAAGAGGACTTCACTGCGCTTGGACTGCACGGAGAAGCGTTTGTGCGGTTTGATGCCGCCTTTCGGAGACATGAAGGGCGGATTGGCGAGGACGACATCGACGAACTCGTTCCATTTGTCGTCGGAGGTGAGGGTGTCGTATTCGTCGATGTGGGGATCGCTGAAGCCGTGGAGGTAGAGATTGACGAGCGAGAGGCGCACCATGTCGGGCGAGATATCGTAGCCCATGAAGTTTTTGGCGAGGCGGCCTTTGTCGTCGGGGGTGAGGGTGCTGTTGCCGTCCTTGTCCCGGTTGTTGCGGTCGATGTGCTTGTAGGAGGAAATGAGGAATCCAGCGGTGCCGCAGGCGGGGTCGAGGATGGTTTCGTCTTTCTTCGGGTCGATGATCTCGACCATGAAGTCGATGATGTGGCGCGGGGTGCGGAATTGTCCGGCATCACCCTGAGAACCGAGGACGGAGAGGAGGTATTCGAAGGCGTCGCCGAGGCGCTCGGAGTGGTCGTATTCGAACTCGTCGATGACCTTGAGGAAGCTCTTGAGGGTCTCGGGATCGCGGTAGGGGAGGTAGGCGTTTTTGAAGATATCGCGGAAGAGCGGTGGGATGCCGGCGTTTTCCGGCATCTTGGAAATGGCTTCGCCGTAGAGGGCGAGGACTTCGTGACCACCGAGGCCGGAGTGCATGAGCTTAGGCCAGCCGTAGCGTTCCCACTCGCCAGCGAAAAACTTACGCTTGCCGCCCATCTCCTCGGACCCGGCGTCCATGTCGGCCATGAACTTGTAGATGAGGGCAATGGAGACTTTTGTGAGGTAGTTAGCTCGGCTTTGGCCACCTTTGGATTCTACGAGATTGGCTCCGATGGAGGTGCCGGAGCGGAGAAGCTGATTGCTCAAAGTGCGAGATATTCCCGGATTTTCATCAAGCTGCTGGCATAGCTTCACGATACGCACCGCAAACTCAAAGGCGCGATCTCAATTTCCTGTCGCGGAGTATCGTTCATTTTCTCACTTCTCACCTCTCACTTCTAAATCTAGGAACTCGTGAAGCTTAGCTTGGAGTAATGCCTTGTCTGGAAGTTTGGTCTGGTATTCAGCGACGAGGGCGGGTGAGAGTGAGCGGCTGAGTGCGTATTCTACGACTTCGTCGTCCTTTGAGGCGCAGAGTAGGATGCCGATGCTTGGGTTTTCATGAGGCTTGCGGATGTCGCGATCAAGTGCTTCTAGGTAGAAATTTAGTTGGCCGAGGTGACTTGGGTCAAAAGCGGTAACCTTGAGCTCAATAGCGACGAGACAATTGAGCTCACGATGGAAGAAGAGGAGATCGACGGCGAAGTCTTGGTTGCCGACTTGGAGAGGGTGTTCTGAACCGACGAAGCAAAAATCTCGTCCTAGCTCGATCAGGAAGTTGCGCAAGTTTGCAATAATGCCTTGGTGCAGATCAGCTTCTGAGTGATTTTGGGGGAGTCCGAGAAAGTCGACGAGGTAGGCGTCTTTGAAGGAGTGTTCAGCTTGGGGATGAATTTCTCGCACCATTGGTGCGAGTTTTGCGGGAGTGAGTATTTTTCGTTCGAAGAGGGCAGTGTCGATTTGTCGTTTGAGTGTTCGGCGACTCCACTTTTCTTGCACAGCGAGGCGCAGGTAAAATTCCCGTTCTTCCTCGACCTGTGAGCGTGCCATAATGATGAGGTTACTGCTCCAGGGTAATTCTCGCACCAGCGGTGCGAGAATTTCGTGACCTCGATAGGTTTCGTAGAATTGGCGCATGCGCCAGAGATTCGAGGCGGAGAAGCCCTGTAAGCTGGGTTGTCGGGTTTTCAGGTAGTCAGCCAGTTCAGATATGGTGGATTTTCCCCAGCCAGAATCCTCGATTTTGCGACTCAGTGTTTTACCAATCTCCCAGTAAAGGTCTATGAGTTCAGTGTTCACGAGTCTGGCGACACGGGTGCGACGCTTCTGTATCAGGCTGGCTAGTTCACTGAAGTCGGGTGTTTCGGAAAGATCTGACATAGGAATTAGGCCGCGAATTGGTTCAGCGAGACATAGTCTTTGATATACTCAGGGATGAGGGTGCGGTATTTCTCGGGCACCGCTTTGAGGTCACGGGTGGAGAAGGTGGGATTTGTCGCAAGGTGGGTGGATTCTTTTTGGTCGATGAACATGCGAATGTAGCCATCGGTGGCATAGGCTTTAAAGTAATTTTTCAGGGCAGGGATGGCCTCGGCCTCGTCGGGTTTATGGTCGGCAACGAATTTAGCGAATTCTTCTTCGAGGAGCTGGTCCTTGGATTTGAAGCATGGGATGAGGCCAAAGATTTTTTCGAGGATTTCGCGAAGGGTGAGGCGGCGGTCAACAGAAGCGGCTTTGCGGAGTTTGTCGAGGTTGTAGTATTCCTTGGGTTTCTCGAAGACTTCTTTGTTGACGTAGTCGATGACGCGATCCCATTCGCCGGCTTCGACGCTGGTGGCGATGAAGTCGTTTTCTTTGACGGTGTCTTCGAACTTCTCAAAGAACATGCGGTCGATCTTCATACCGTATTCTCCGATCTTATCTTCTACGACGGACGAGATGATGTCGGCGCCGAGATGTTCGTAAGTGCCCTCGTAAACGGTGACTCCTTCGTCGGTGTCATCGCCACTTTTGCCTTTGGGTTTTGGAAGTTCGAGAACTTGATCGTAGTCGAACTCTTCTTCGAAATATTCGCAGTTGGCGAAGAAGTCGAAGAGCTTGAAGGCGGTTTTCTTTGGTTTCTTGATGGTTTCCGCGAGTTCGTCGTCGTGGAGGTCTTCGAGAAAGGTGTGTTTCCGGGTGCCGCGTCCTTTGATTTGGATGAAGTCGGTTGGGGAGAAGATGGGACGGAAGAGGCCGAGGTTTAGAAGGTCGGGACAGTCGTAGCCAGTGGTCATCATGCCGACGGTGACGCAGACGCGGGCTTTGCTAGTCTTGTAGGTGTCGATGAAGCCGTTTGAGGTTTTCTCGAAGTTCTCGCCGAGTGCGTCGAGTGCGAAGGGAGTGATTTTGACTTTGGGTTCGAGGCAGATGTTTGCATCGCCGTTTTGGTCGTCAAAGAAGCGCCAGCCGGCTTCTTCGAGTAGGCGGTTGATTTTGATGCGGGCGGTGGCTTCTTTGGCGTTCATGGGGAGACGGGAAAGGATATGCGATTGGGAACGGTGAGCTATGAGAACATGTTGCGGAGCTGTTGCCGTCTTCTAGTGTATTTTTGATGGTTTCATGGATCGTTTTTGCTCTGGGGGGGTATAGCCAAAGAAGCGAGAAGTTGGAAGTTGTAAGTGATTGCTTTACTGGTGAGTGAAATTGGAATGGAATCACTGTAGGTGCAATAATACTGGTTTTCGGAGGCTCGTGATGCCGACGGGGACGTCGGCGTTCCCAGGGGTGTTGGCAGTTTGAGGATTCAGACTTGCAGGATGGGGAGAATTTCGCACCTTCTTTGCCGACCAAATTACACGAAAAACATCATGCCGAGACCAGTTACACTTTTTACGGGCCAGTGGGCCGATCTTCCTCTTGCTGAGCTTCTTCCACGGGTGAAGGAGATGGGTTATGACGGGGTGGAGTTGGGATGTTGGGGCGATCACTTTGATGTGAAGGCCGCTCTCAATGAGGATGGGTATGTTGAGGGGCGTTGGGAGTTGTTGAAGAAGAATGATTTGTCGTGTTATGCGATTTCGGCTCATTTGGTGGGGCAGGCTGTTTGTGACCCCATTGATGAGCGTCATGCGGCTATTCTGCCGGAGCACGTTTATGGAGATGGGGACCCTGAAGGGGTGAGGCAGCGGGCGGCTCAGGAGCTGATAGATACTGGGAGGGCGTGCCGGAAGTTTGTCGATGCGGGGAAGGATTACATGGCGGGACGGGAGCAGGTTGGGATTGGAGCGGTGGTGAATGGATTTACGGGATCGAGTATTTGGCATGCTTTGTATGCGTTTCCTCCGACAGATCAGGCGTATTTGCAGAAGGGATTTGATGATTTTGCAAATCGTTTCACTCCAATTTTAGATGCGTTTGAGGAGGTTGACGTGAATTTTGCGTTGGAAGTGCATCCGACTGAAATCGCGTTTGATATCGCGTCGGCAGCTCGAGCGATTGATGCGGTGAAAGGGCATCGGCGTTTTGGTTTTAACTATGACCCGAGTCACTTGGGTTACCAAGGGGTGGATTATGTGCGGTTTATCCGGGAGTTTGCAGATCGGATTTATCATGTGCATATGAAGGATGTGTGGTGGGGGCATGGTGATGGGACGGTTGGGGTGTTTGGAGGGCATACTGACTTTACTGATGCTCGAAGGTATTGGGATTTCCGTTCGGTTGGACGCGGGGATATCGATTTCGAAGAGATCATTGTGGCTTTGAATGATACTCGCTATGCGGGGCCATTGTCGGTGGAGTGGGAGGATGGCCGAATGGAAAGATTCCATGGGGCTGAAGAGAGTTGTGCTTATACCAAGGCTCTGGATTTCCCGAGAAACGAGGCAGGGATGTTTGATTCGGCTTTCGATGGTGATAACCAGTAGTAGAAAAGATCCTATGGCTACGAAGATTGGAGTGATTGGGGCAGGAGGAATGTTGCAATACCGCGGGTTTTGTGAAGGCGGGTGGAGAAGTGGTGGCGGTTTGTGATATGAGTGAGGAGGCAGCTCGGGCTGCGGCTAAAGAATATGGAGTGAGTCAGACTTTTACTGATGTTGCGGAGATGTTGGAGAGCGGAGGGGTTGATGCTGTTAGTATCATTGTGCCAAATAAATTCCACGCGCCTCTTGCGATTCAGTGTTTAGAGGCAGGTAAGCATGTGTTTTGTGAAAAGCCCCCTGCGTTGAATGCGGGTGAAGTCGAGGAGATGATTGCGGCAGCTGACAAGGCTGGGAAGCAATTGATGTTTAATTTCAATAACCGGGCTCGGCCAGAGTCGGTGGAATTGATGAAGAAGATCCGGGCGGGGGAGGTAGGCTCGATTAATTCTGCTCAGTCCAAGTGGATTCGGCGTACGGGTATTCCAGGCTTTGGGGGTTGGTTTACGACGAAGGCCTTGGCTGGTGGTGGGGCGACGATTGATTTGTTACACATGATCGATTTGGCGATGTATTTTATGGGTTATCCGGAGCCTGCCCAGGTTTTGGGTAAGACTTTTGATACGTTTATGGGGGATCCGGGCTTTAAGGGGCCTTGGGGGATTCCTGACAAGGCGGATGGGGTGACTGATGTTGAGGCTGCAGCTCATGGTTTCGTGACCTTTAAGAGCGGTCAGGTTTTGTCCTTGCAGGTGTCTTGGGCGGAGATGATCAAGCGTGAAGAGGTGTCGGTGGTGTTTCAGGGAACAAAGGCGGGAGGAAAGGTAGAGCGGTTATTTGGAGAAGACGGCTTGGATGAGACCGCGATTGATACTTGTGAGCTTTATACTCAGGTGGACGGAAAGTCGGTGAATACGACGGTTGAGGTTCCGGAATGTGAAGATATGGGGCGTATTGATTCGGCGGCGAACTTTGTTGAGGTGATTGAGGGGAAGGCTGCGCCATTGAATCAGCCATCGGAGGCGTTGAGTTTGATGAAGGTGATCGATGCGCTTTATGAGTCATCGAATTCGGGGCGGGCAGTGGCACTTTAGAACAAGCGAATCGTAGAAATAGATATCATGAATCGAAAACTTCGTATGGGAATGGTCGGTGGTGGCCGTGGAGCATTTATTGGTCAGGTTCACCGGATGGCGGCGAATTTGGATGGTAAGATTGAATTGGTGGCGGGTGCGTTTTCTTCGGACCCGGAGAAGTCTCGTTTGTCGGGGGAGGATTTCTTTTTGGATCCGGACCGGGTTTACGGGAGCTACGAGGAAATGGCGAAAGCGGAAGCTGCGCGTGAGGATGGAATCGATTTTGTGTCAATCGTGGTGCAGAATCATCTGCATTTTGCGGTGGCCAAGACCTTCTTGGAGGCAGGGATCAATGTGATTTGTGACAAGCCGTTGACAGTGGATTTGGAACAGGCGAAGGAGTTGAAGAAGATCGTGGATGAGTCTGGTTTGGTTTTTGCTCTGACGCATAATTACACGGGGTATCCGATGGTGAAGGAGGCTCGGAGGATGGTGAAGGACGGAGAGCTAGGTCGCTTGTTGAAGATCGTTGCTGAGTATCCTCAGGGGTATGCGGTTGGGGATGTGGAGGGTGAGAGATCGGGGGCGATTTCAAATTGGCGTGCGGACCCAAAGATTGCGGGTAAGTCAAATTGTATGGGAGATATTGGAACGCATGCTCATAATCTGACGAAATATATTACAGGTCTTGAGGTGGAGGAGCTGGCGGCAGAGCTGACGGCGTTTATTCCGGGTCGTGAGTTGGATGATGATGGAAATTGCTTGGTTCGATTTACGGACGGGGTGAAGGGGATCATCTATGCTTCTCAGATTTCTAATGGTGACGAGAATGACTTAACGATTCGAATTTATGGGACGAAGGCGTCGATCGAGTGGCACCAGGAGGATCCGAACGAGTTGATTGTGAAGTATGCGAATGCTCCGCGTCAGACGTATCGGAGAGGAAATGATTACTTAGGAGAGGCGGCTCAGGCTAATACTAGGACTCCTTTTGCGCACCCGGAGGGGTTTATCGAGGCTTTTGCGAATGTTTATTTGGCTGCTGCTGAGGCGATTGTGGATCAGATTGATGGGAATCCGGCTCCAGACTGTGGCTACGATTTTCCAACGGTTGACGATGGGGTTGCTGGAGTGGCATTTATCCAGGCCTGTGTGGATTCGTCTTCGAACAATGCGGCTTGGACAAAACTGGATTTATAAATTGCCCTATTGAAATTTGGACGCTGCCTCCGTAAGTTCTCGGGGTGCAGCGTTTTTTATGGCTTGGATTGTTGGCGTTGGCCCTTGGGGCTTGTTCGTCAACGATGAGTGATGAAGAATTAATGGGTGGAATTTCGAAGGGGCGGGCGAAGACGGGAGTGTTAACCAAATAACCCTTTTGCCCTTAAAGAGGCAGATATTCAGAAGGGGGATGATGGGACGATGACGGGGGGGAAGCGGAGTCGATATGATGCCAGGAAGTCCTCGGCATATGCGCAGGCGAACGCGAATTTACCGGATTATTTGAAGCGGGGATATCATAAGAAGGCTTGGGGGCAGGGTAAGGATTATTCTACGGGTTCGTATCAGACGCGGAATTTTGATCGTTCTGGGAAAAAGTCATGGTTTGGGGGGAAGAAGTCTAACGAGTCTGGACAAGTGGCTTTTGGTTCGGGGAAAGGTTATCGGACGGGGCAGTTTCAGACTGGGAGTTCTATGGAGGATGGGAAGAGGATGAAAACGAGGTCGAGTTGGTATGCTGATTCTCGTGATGGATGGTTTAAAAAGAAGCCGACCATTTTATCGACGGAAGAATATCGTGATTTGACGATGAATCAGGCGAAGAGTTTGTTGGGGAACTGATTGATTTTAGATTTGAGATCTATGATTTCAGATTTTTGATTTTTGATTTGGCTTGGTTGAGGGGGCTGGACTGGAGGGACTACTTGATGAAGGGATATTTGAGGATGAAGCATTATTTTGAGGGAAGGGCGGCTAGGTCGTTGAGTTTATGAAGCCAAAAGGCTCGTTCTGTTGCAGTTTGAGCAATCTTGAGGCGGCAGAGGTAGAGGTTACGGATGTTTTTGAGGGTTCTACTGATTCGAGTAGATGGGTAGGTTTTGAGAGCAACTTCTCCGCAGAGGATGGCTTGGTAAAGCCGACTGGCTTCTTGGTAGTCTTTGTTTTTGAGGTGAAGTTCTGCGACAGCGGTTAAGATTTTTAGGTCTTCCTGGCGTGAGAGGTCGACAAGATTGGAAGCGGGGATGAAGGGAGCAATTTTACCAGTGTGGGAGATGAGGTTGAGGCAGGCATCGGCTCTGCCAAGAGTTAAGAGAATGGGGAGGTCTGGATCTCGGTTTGGATCGAGCTGCGATGCTTCGTAATGAAGAATTGGGTTTGCTGGGTCAATTTTTAGAGCGATTTTGAGGAGGTCATTTCTAACTTCCAAAGGCCATTCCGAGTCACAGATTACTTTGATGAGTGGAGCACTGGAGAACTCTTGCCAGGATAATTTTTTGAGAGGTGGGATGACTTGTGGTATGTGAAGTTCGACGGCCGCATGAACTAAATTAGGGTGAGGAGTGGTATCCTTTTTGGTCAGCTCATTAAGAATGTTTTCGAGTGTTGCTTTGGCGGCGGGTGTATCGAGAAAGGTGTTTAGTTCATCGACTCGTTGGGTGTTTGTTTTAATGAGATGTTTTTCTCTGTGCCACTGGAGCCAAAAAAGCCCTGATTCTTCTGATCCGGGAAGGAAGTGCGTGAGCGCTTTTAGAAGTTCTTTTTCTTGAGCAAACCATAGTTTCTCTAATTTTTCGATAGCCTCTGAGATTGGGAAAGTTTGGACGATCAATCCGGAAACTTTTTGTCGGAAGATGGATCGGGAGAGTTCCTCGTTCAGGAGTTCGTTTATAATTTCCTTT
>JAHDGN010000566.1 GCA_020627645.1 Akkermansiaceae bacterium | reverse complement strand
GCGGAAGCGTTTGTCTTCTTGGGAGATGAGGGCCTTGATGAAGTGTTGGGGGGCGTCTTGGTAGGGGATGATTTTGCGGTTTTGGCCGTAGACGTATCCGATGGGGTTTCCTTCGCTGTCTTTGAGGATATTGCCGTGGCGGTCGTTGATCATGATGCGGGTGGGCATGGCAGCGACGTCGGCCATGGGGTAGAAGCAGGCGACTAGGTAGTAGATTCCGGAGAGGACGAGGCCGAGGTAGAGTCCGAGGATGGTGCTGGAGCCGCCGAGCCGAACAGGCCACTTTAGGGCGGTGGGCCAATTTTGTGTGATTCGGGTAAGAATCCGAAAGGGGGCTCGAAGAACTCGGTAAAGAATGCCGAAAAAGGAGAGGGAGCGGATGTCAGTCTTTTTTTGTGCGCGTTGACGGGGTGATCTTTTAGCTGAGGAGCGTTTACGACTGGATTTCTTGGCTGGCATCTTTGCTTCGGAGGATTATGTCCTAAGAAGATAGACACGTCAAAGGTGGTATTTTTGTGAAGAGAATGTGAAATTTTTCCTTATTTTGATGAGTTTGAGAGAGCTACTTTGCCTCTTTAGAGACAATAATTGATGAATCTTTTACGATTCTTGAACGTTTGTTATGTTAGTGTCGTCTTATTCGAGATGTGAAAGTGATGAAAGTTTGGTTATTTTTTGTTTTGATTTCTTTGGTGAGTGCTTCGCCAAAGGTGGAGAGTATGGAGGACTTGAAGAGGATTCAGGAAAAGATGCGGAAGGTCGTGAAGGAAAAAATGGGAGTGACGGTTTCGTTGGTTTCTTCGGCGACGGGGGGATCTGGAAGTGGGGTGATTGTTTCGGAGGATGGGTTAATCCTGACAGCGGCGCATGTGATCGAGGGAAGTGACCGGATGACGGTGGTTTTCCCAGATGGTAAGCAGGAGGTTGCTGAGGTGTTGGGGGCAAATTTTTCAAGAGACGCAGCGATGGCCCGGCTGGTTGGTGAGGGGCCGTGGCCCTATGCGGAGGTTGGGGAATCAGGGAAGTTGGAGGTGGGTGATTTTGTGGTGGCGATGGGGCATCCCAAGGGGTTTGATCCAACGAGGCGTCCGCCGGTGAGGTTCGGGCGCGTGATGACAAAAGGAGGATATGATTTTGTGACGACGGATTGCACCTTGATTGGGGGGGACAGTGGAGGGCCGTTGTTTGATTTGGATGGGAAGGTGGTTGGGATTCATTCAAATATTGGGAAGGACCGACGGATTAATAATCATGCTGGGGTGAGTGGGTTTGAGAGATCATGGGAGCGAATGTTGGAGGGAAAACAATGGGGGAGATTGGGCGGCGGACGGAGGAATGCGGATCGCCCAGTGATGGGGCTGCGGTTAGGGGTGTCCGATCAATGGGTCGTTGTAGAAAATGTCCCACGGGCCTGCGCAT
>JAHDGN010000118.1 GCA_020627645.1 Akkermansiaceae bacterium | reverse complement strand
TCAAGATGTTGTGTCCACCGGCTGCGGCGACTTCGAGGGCGCGTTTGACGTTGTGTTGACCTTTGACTTCGTCGAGATCTGGGGCGTGTTGTTTTTGGGGGGATTGGGTGAGCGTTGGGGTGGGTTCGGGTGAGAGGCTCTTTTGTCCGGTGATGAATTCCCAGGCTTCGTGTAGAGTTTTGAGTCCGTAAACTTCTAGCCCGTTTACCATAGCGGCTTCACGTGCGTTGGCGGCGGGGAGGAGAAGGCGTTTGCGTCCGGCGGTTTTTGCTCCTAGGGCGATCGAGAGAGCTCCTTTGACTGGGCGGAGGGTGCCATCAAGGGCGAGTTCTCCGACGATGACGAGATCGTTTGTGAGTGGGAGAGGCTCCTCTTCTTTGCAGGCGATCATAGCGAGGGCGATAGGGAGGTCGAAGGATGGGCCTTCCTTTTTGAGATCGGCGGGGGCTAGGTTGATGGTGTGAACGCCGTAGGTGTAGTCACGAGCGGAGGCGAGGATGGCGGTGGTGACCCGTTCGCCGGATTCACGAACGGCGGCATCGGGCAGGCCGACGATGTTGATGCGGCCGGCATTGGCTCCATCGGCTTCACGGGCGGAGACTTCGACTTCAACTTCAATGGCTTCGACTCCATGTAGGGCGGCACTAAAGACCTTAGAGATCATGTTTATGTGAATACTGTTCTAAAAAACAGTTGTCACTCTTTTTCTTCGTTGTTGAAGGGAGGGGGCCTAGTTGGCTTCGGTTACTGAGATGCGAAAGTATTGAGGAGGGAGTTGTTGGTTGTTTTGGTCGGGGACGGTGGCGGGGAATGGAACGCTGACGGCTTCGATATTTCCGGGGTTGGAGGGTGAGGTGAGGGTGGTGGGAGTGGTGTTGATGGTTGTCCACCGAATGAGGTCGCAGCTGAAATGAATTTGGTAGGTGATGCCGGCGCTGAGGTGGTCTTTGCGACGAGGAAAGACGGCGTGGAAGTCGTCGGCTTCGTTTGTGTTGGCAAGATTGATGGTGTTCGGTGTTCCAGTGGTGACGAGATTGCCTCCGGGGGTGTATGTGAGGTTTTGGGTTGATCCTGTGGTGGGGTCCATGCCGAAGGCGAATTCGAGGAGGTTGGGAAGGTTGTCTTTGTCTGGGTCTTGGTCAGGCATCGTATCCGAAAAGGTATTTTGATGATTTTGAGCGATCCAGGATTGGTAGGGACTGAGGTCTCCGACGTTGATGATGGTGGAGCTGAGGATGGGGCCATGTCCGTCGTCAACGCTGAGTTGGAGAATGTAGGTTCCAGGTTTGGTGAGAAGGGCTTCGGTGGTGAGTTGGTTTGGGGTTGTGAAGTCGACTTGCCCGGGTCCGCTGACAAGAGACCATTGGATAGAGAGAGGTTCGTTTTCTAGGTCTGAAGCGGTGCCGTTCAGAGTGATGGCGTTATTGAGTGCGCTTGGTGGTTCGGAAAGGTGAGGGTGATTGGAGGGGAGTTGTGCTTGGAGCCCCCATTTATGAGCGAGGTAGCCTTCCATTCGTTGGCGATTTTCATCTGAGAGATCACCGGTCAGGAAGATGATTTCGCCGATCTCGCCTTCAAGGAAAGTTTGATCAAGGACTCCGGATATTCTGCCGCCGCCTGCGAGAGATCCAATTGGGGCGAAGCTGTTGTTGTTTTGTCCTTGGAGGCTTCCGTTTGAGAAGGCTGTTTTGGCGAGAGAGCTATTCCAGTTTAAGTTGACAATATTAAAGTCGAGTCGGGTGTAGCCTGAGAGTATCCAAAAGTTCGCTGACTCATTTTCGTGTCCCATTCTCCAGCCATTGAGGTGGGGGTGTCCGGCGTAGAAGCTACCAGTTCCCACGTTAGGTGTGGCAGCTCCGTAGATATAGGAATAATTTCGGTTTTTGATGACGGCAAATGTGGAGTGTGATTGGTTGGCGAGGTAGTCGAGGTCAAGTTGAAGGAAGTCATTTGAGCCATCAAAGGTGAGGGTGTGGAGGTTGTTGATTGTGTTTGGGGTGTGGATGGGACGTGCGGTTGTGGTTGGCTGAGTGGCGTGTCGGTCGTTGCCACTTTTGTCATTCCATTGAGACACGAAACCGCTTGAGGAAATCACGGTTGCGTTGTCAGACGCATCGTACCACCCTTGGGGTGAGATTTGGTCTGGGGTCCATGGGAGTGGTGCGAGGGAGCCGATGGTTTGGTTGTCGCCGGCGTTCACAGATGGTGGGGCATTCCATTCGGCGTAGAGTGTGATGTTACCTTCACGCGTATAGGTGGCCGCGAGTGGAAAACGTGTTCCGTTACCGGAGGGAGAGGTATTCCAGGCGATGAGTCGGTATCCGGTTCGGGCGAGGTTGCCAGGGTTGGATGGAGTTGTGATTGGGGTATTGAATGTTTTTGTTTGTGGGTTAGGTGGCGTGCCGGCTGAGGCGCCGTTGGGGTGATAGGAAATGGTGTATTGATCGATGAGCCACTGAGCGTAGAGGACATTGTTGCTTGTATTGATGTTGAAGGTTTCTCCGGGATTGTGGTTGCTTCCTGAGCCATCGGGTTTGGTATTCCAGCCCGTGAAGGTGTATCCGGTCCTGGTCATCGAGGGGCTGGTGGGGATGCTGACGGATGAGTTGTTGGTGTAGGTGTTGGTGTCGGAGGGGAGGTTGTTGCCGGTGTATCCATTTCCGTGGTAGAGGACCTTGATGGGAGGATTGGTGAGTGGTGTGGACTTTCGAAATTCGGCAGTGGCGATGTTGATGGTGTATCCGGAGCCATTGGGAGTGGTGAAGGATGATGTGGTGGAGGTGGAGCCTGAGGTTTCGAGATATCCAGAGGCGTGACCTCCCCAGCGAATTCCCCATTCGCCGCTTCCTGTTGGGGTGAGGGGAGCGTTGGCGACGGGAAGGTTGTTAGCGGTGTTGGGGAGGTTGGGATTTCCTTGGTTGGTGAGTGTGGAGATGACAAAGGCATCCCCAGTGCCAGTGGTTAGATTGACAGAGTTGATTGTTGAGCCCGAGTTTGAGTTTGTGTTGAAAATACCGGGGAGAGTTCCGTTGAGGGCGAAGGCGGTGCCCCATCCGCTCTGGAGGTTTGGTGCGCTGACAGTGATGGTTCCTCCGGAAATGGGTCCGGGGTTGTCGAGATACCAAATCTCAGCGGCGCTAACCCCGGCGTTGCTCCACGCACCTCGAACGAGTGGGCGATCATTGTAGTGCATCGAGGTGATTTGGGTGGGATTGCTGTTTTTGGATTCAATAGAAATTGCGACGACAAGCTTGGAGCATTCCGCGGCATCGAATGGGTCAAGGCGAATCGGGCTGATTCGGTAGGTGCCTTCGGGGTAGGGAGGGAGTTCGAATTGCGCAACCTGCTTTATTTCTGGTGCGGAATTTTCAAAGTGATTGGGGTTGGTGTCTCCGTTGAATTCTTGAAGGTCGGTAAAATGATCGTCGTCGTTGTTCGTTGATGAGTTGGCTTTGCTCAGGTTTCCGAAGTGGGTCAGTTCCCAAGCGTCTTCGATGCCGTCGCTATCGGTGTCGTAAGTATTGGGGTCGATTCGCTTGGTGGATATCAGGAAGTCGTCATAGGTGATGTATTCGTCTTTCGTGGGTGCCCATGCCGAGGTGCTGCCTCCAAAGAAGGTGCTGAATGCGAGCTTGTCGACTTGGACGTGGTCGGTGACCCGCCAACGGAGACTATTATTTGAGAGGACCTTTTGGCCATCGAACCAAGCTTCAAATTTGCCGTCATAGTTCCAGGTGCCATCGGGATTCTTGGTGTTGAGGACGATGCGACTTTCGAGTGTATGCCAAACACCGGGCTGAAGGTGAATCAGGTCGCTTCCATCTCTCCAAGCAAAGTCTTGCCCGCAGTTGTTGGTTTTATCGAGCCAGTAGAGATAGCCAACCATGCGTCCAGCATCCCTCCACATGTAACGGGCTGAGAATCCATGTCCTGGTTCGATTGAAATACACCCTCCACCGCCCTTATTGCCCGCAAGGCCTGGAAGCTTGCCTCCCATCACGAAATTGAAGTCGCTGTTGACCTTAATACGGTAGCGAAGATAGACGTCATTTCTCGCGCCGAAGGGCATGGTCCAGCCGGTGCCAGAGCCACCCCCAGCTCGGTTGGCGGCATATTTGATTCGAAGAGAGCTGCCGTTGCCTCCGTCAGCGTGACTTCCTGAGACAATGTAGCCGTGGCCGGCATTGAGGTTGATGCCGGAGGGGACTCCCCAATCTTCGAGAAGCATGGCATTGGTGTAGCCGCCGGTGGAGCGATGGTCGAAGTTTTGGGTGTAAATGATGTGTGGGTTTTCCGTGGTTAATCGTTGAGCTTGGAGGGTCGCTTGAAGACCAAGGACTAGGATCGTTGTCACCAGATGATTCAAAAATTTCATTTGTCAGGGGGGGCAAAAAATAGCGGTTCTTTCTGAGGAATCAGATAGAAAGACAGAATAGCACAAAATTGTGTGCAAAAAAGAAATCCTTCTCAGAAGTTCCCTTTTTTCCCCATATTTCTTGGGCGATTTTCTTGGAAGCGGTTAATTTGGAGTTGGTTAGCCCGAATATTTCATGAGCCCAGCTCGATTTCGTCCCATCTCATTGAATTTCAGGTTGTTGTCCTTGATTTCGAGGAAAGACAGAATGTGCATTCAGTCATTGCTCGAGATCGGCGTCCGCCTACCGAAATGCAATGATCTGAGGTGAGCCCAAACTGCTTCATGGAATATCCGGGTTAGGAAAGGGTCGGAATCATTTTTCCTGTTTTGAGTGGAGCGATAGGAGGCGTTTGCCTTCTTTGATCAGGAAATCGATTTCCATGAATGGGTCTGCGGAGACATCGGACCAGAGGATTTTTCCGTGATCATTGAGAATGAAGGTTCCATGGAGAGGTTGGTCTTCGAAATCATCGTGGGCGGTGTATTTTTTGAAAAAGGTTTTTGGAGCATCTGAGACAATGGGGAAGGGAATGATGCCTTTGGTGTAATTCTCTTGGGATTTTTTGAGGTTGGCAACGTCATCGGTGGAAATGGCGAGGATGGGAAAACCAGCTTTTTTAAAATCCTCATATCGATCTGCCATGGCGGTGAGTTGCTCGGTGCAGTGGAGGCAACCTGCGCCGAGATAGAAGATTAAAATCATGGGCTTTCCTCGATAGCTTTCGAGGGAGATCATTTTTCCTGTTTGATCTGGGAGAAAAAATGTGGGGGCTGATGGGGGGCTCCAGTGGAGGGGGCCGAGCTGGTCGAGAGGTTTTTCGGTAGGGACTTCAGACGGAGATTGTTTAGGGAGTCGCCAGTCATTTGGGAAATTTAGCTCTTTGGCGATGGGGGCGAGGCGAGCAAAAACAGGGCTTGTTAGTTCGATGTCCGACGAGAATTGTCTGAGATTTTTGAATCCCTTTTTCCACAAATCGTCATCGTGTTTGGCATGGTAGAGGGTGTGGATTGCTTGTGCGAGGGAGACGGTTTCTTTTTTTTCTTTTTCGATGATTTTTCGTGCTGTTTCGGCTGCTTTTTCGTGTGCACCATAAGCAAGTTGGCGCAGTAAGGGGGAGTGGTGGGAGGGCCTTTTTCCAAGGGCTTTGATGGCGAGTTCGAAATTGCCATTTAATCCGGCTAAGTAGCCTTCTAATTCTTCGCAGACCTTTTTTAATTTTTTGATTCTCTTCTGAAAAGGAGCTTTTGCTTTCTTTTCTATCTTGGTGATTTCTTCGGGCTTTTTCTTTTCTTTGGTTGCCTTTTCCTGGGCTTTTTTGAGGGCATTTTGTTCTTTAGATTTCTCTTGGGTGATGAAGGTCTCAATGGTTTCGATGATCTCTCTCAATTCGACTTGTTGGCCAAGGTTGGCGAAAGCGACTCCTTTGAGTCGGAGGCGTGAGAGGTCGCTTTCGGGTTTCAGGTGTGGCCCTAGCCATGAGGATTCGGCGATTGTGATGGCTTCATTCCATAATTCTGATTTTTCTAGGAGGTCAATGAGAGCTTTGCGCCCGTAGCGGGATGAGCTTTTTGAATCGTCGTTGTTCAGTTTGGGGTGGCGTGGATTTGAGAGAAGAGATTTGGCCATTTCGATGCTTTCTCGTACCTTTCCAACTCGAAAGTAGTTTTGGGCCAGCCATTCGTTGTTGTGAGCGTAGTTATGGATTTGGTCGGGTAAGAGAAACCATTTTTTCATGTGTTGGTGGTCGATTCGGGCGGAGGCTTCTTGGTGCCAGATGGCGTCTTGGTAGCGTTTCGCTTTTGAGTAGATGTGGCCCGGCATGTGCCACATGTGTGCGATATCGGGTGCGGTTTTTCGCAAGAGGGCGGCGGAGTCGAGAGCTTGTTCATGCTTTCGATAGTCCCATAGGTGGATGGCATAGTGATGAGCGGGGTGATTGGGTTTGATTGCGAAAATTTGTTCCAAGATCGCGTCCAGGCCGACGTGGCTAGTGATGGGGACTCCTTTTCTGGAGAACTGCCACCGGCGGCAAACGAGGAGAGCTTTAGCTTCGAGGTCATTTGGGTATTCTAAAATGATTTCTTCGTAGGCTCGGAGCAGTGCTTTTCTTCTTTTCTGGGCGTCTTTTTGT
Organism: Akkermansiaceae bacterium; assembly: GCA_020627645.1. Lineage (GTDB taxonomy): Bacteria > Verrucomicrobiota > Verrucomicrobiia > Verrucomicrobiales > Akkermansiaceae > SW10. The sequence goes on along the minus strand of JAHDGN010000118.1, from coordinate 2,248 downwards.
TTTTTGGGGTCGTAATAGTCGATTTCTGATTGGAGGTATGCTTTCTCATGTTTGCTCAGTTTGAGAGCCTCTTTTTGCAATAACTCTGATGCTTTTTGAGCAAATTTTTGGGCTCGTTTTTCGTTTTCGAAGTTTGCTTGTGCGAGTCCCCAGTAGGCCATGAGGCATTTGGGGTCGTGAGCGAGGATGGTGCGGAATGATCTTTCGGCTTCGTAGTACCAGAAGCCGTGGAGTTGTCCTAATCCTTGGTCGAAATAGGCTTGCCCCTCAGGCCATTGGCAGGTGATTGGCAGATGGACGTTGCCGGTATTTCCTAAGATGGTGCCGGATTGTCGTGGCCCTTCGTTGAAGGCATGCCCATTGTGAGAATGTCCTTCTTTGAGGGGGTGGTTGTCCGGCTCCTTTGCAGAAAGGACGAGTGTCAAACAAGTGATCATCGGCAGGGTCTTGTGGAAAAACATAAGGACAGAAGATGTTTACGTTTCAAATGGGAATCACTTTCGTTGTGATGTTATTGAGCTCTAAATCTAGGAGGCGGTCAGAAAACTGTCGAACGGCTGTTTGAGGGGATTGGTTTTTTTGATGAGCGGTTTCACCGATTGGAATTGGAGGAAAGTATAAAGGGCAGGGGGCTTTTCCTTTCATGCTACGTGGGTCACCTTGGTCAGAGGTTTCGACCATGTCTGTTGTCCCGCCTTGTCTTGAGTGAAAATTATTTCCCAGCAGTCATTTGGCAGTTCTTAGACTTCCTCGGAGGTGGGTAATTTTCTTGAAAATACAATTACATGCATCTAACTCAAAAGGGAAAAATCTTGTTTTTGGAAAGTTATATGAAAATTTTGAGGTCTTTTAGGGCTGTTGTTTTTTTGGGCAGCTTGTCTTCTGTTAGTGGTGCGATCATTGGTGAGGTTTCAACTGATGGGGCGGGCCAGTTTACTGCTGGTGGGTGGAGTGGAGATGGGACAATTGGGGCGAATGCAGGGCATTTGTCTTCAGGAACAAGCCTGATGGTTGATAACACAACGGGTGGCGTGCTTTCGCTTGGGCGAACGGCTAATACAGCGAATGGGGTGCCTTATGGTGGAATTTTCGGTAGTGGAGTTTCTCCAAGTTTTACAAATGTTACGGCGACGATGAGTGTTGGTCTGGGGGTGGTGGAACGTTTGATCTTTCTTCGCTTGCGAATGGAAGTGGTTTCGTAACGAACTACCTTGTGGGTGATCTTTCAGCGGAGGTTACGTCTCTGAGAGTGGTTTACAACTTTAGTGAACCTATTGCGGCAAATCGCCCTGGCGTCACGTCTTCGGCTCCCTTTGTGGGGGCGTTTCGTAGGACCTCGGGAGCTGGGGATTTTTTGGTTACGACTACCTATACGGGTCTTGTTCATTCGGTCGATGGCATGAATTTTGTGGCTGGTTTGCCGGCTACGGCGGAAACGGTTGAAATGAATAATGTGGTCTCTCCTTGGCCAGATGGTTCCCCGTCTAGTTCTTATACCTTAGATTCTTCAGTCGCGGGGGCGGATCGATTCCAAGGAATCCATGGTTTTGATTTGGATGGTGGTGGGTTGGTTCAGGGAACTGTGGGTGGTGCGGTGGAGGATATGGAGCGAGTGTATGCGAGGGGAATGGTTTTTGATATTACTCCGGTGTCGGGTTCATTTGACAGTAATACCCTTTTTCGTTTTTCGATGAATGGAGGACAATGGCCTCAGACGCTTGATGCGGCGGCTGTTCCGGAGCCGTCAGGGATATTATTGGGATCAATGGGGTTGACATTGGTTTTGCTGAAACGGCGTCGATCTGAGGGCAGAACGTCTTGATTGAGGCTTTGTTTTTGGGAAATATTTCTTGGTGTTTGGAAGCTTGAATTTTGGTGTTCGTTCCAAAGTGAGAGCGATGTCACTGGATCGCTGACTCGTTTGACGGCTGAGGGGGAAAATATCGTTGGATCGTTATCGTTTTTGGCTGTCGATCTATTATTTTTTTAATAATTTTACATTTTTGTTTTTTTGGAACATTTTGATTGGTAGTGTAGTCGACCCTGAAAAATGCTTTGAATTCTGACCGTGCAAAGGTTTGGAGTCGAAAATAGGTGTTGGAAATGACAAGGAAGGTTCGCAAAGGAGCCTGAAACCTTGCAATATTCGGCATGAAAAGTCGTGGTCATGAGCGTGATGAACCTCAGGTTGAACTCCACAGCCATCCCATAGCGGTTTAGAGATCGCCGTTGGTTGTTGAGTTTACGT
>JAHDGN010000117.1 GCA_020627645.1 Akkermansiaceae bacterium | reverse complement strand
GCCCATCTCCCGCATTGCTCTCGCTCAAGCCGACGACCAACAACTCCTAGGCCATCTCCTTCTCAAAACCAGTGACATCGCCCGACAGCAAGAGTATGCCAATGACGACTTTCGCATCGCCATCAACAATGGCCCTCACGGCGGAGAGGCGGTCCTCACCTCCATCTTCACCTCCTCTTCAGACCGCCAGCTCACCTGGCCCCCAGGTTAAATTGATACCACTTCCAGTGCGGCACAAGATTCCCAGAGATACCTTTTAAAAATTCAAACAGCCAAAGACCCGCCCTCACAAGCACCCAGATTCTCTGGCAACCTATTTTTTCCCAACTGGATTCAGATTGAAACGGTGAGGAAGAGAGCCTCGGCGCTGCAGAGTAAGGATCGAAGAGTGATCAATAAAAACCTCTTCTGAATTGACCACACTACTTTGTTGACTATCAGGATCGTAGAGCCTCCACCCCCTCTGCCGACCTGAGCAATACCAGTAAATCGCATGATTCCCATCTGACTTTTGAACCTTAATCAGATCGGCCTCGCCAACAGTCGCCGCCGCCTCGATCGTATCTGCTCGAAGAACCCCAGGTTGACCAGAGCGATCCAACAAGGAAGACAGTGTCGAGCCACCGGAAAAAACAATACTCAGGTGAGAGACCCGCTCAAAAAGACGGACCTCGAGAGGAGATTCCTTGCAAACACCCGAAACCGCCAAAAATGCCGGTTGGGAAAAAACCCTCTTCACCTTAATACAATCTTGCGGATAAATCACAACCCCACCAGCATCGACCCTCTCCCCGGACTGCGCAGAATACCAACCACCCTGCCCATCAGATTGAGTAAGGTAAGCGTATTGATCATAGCCTCCCTCCCCGTTAGGGATAGAGACCTGATCACTCGTGCTGAATTGACCTGTGCTAGCAAGCAAGGATAAATTATTCTTCCCAAACACACTTTCAATCGTTGACGCCGCCCGAACCACAAACCGGTCACCATCTTTAAGATCACTCGAAAACCCTTCACTGAGCATCAAAACCCCTCGATCCTGACTGCTCGCAACCTGACGAATCAAGGCGACAGCTCCAAGAGCATCACCTGACTCAACTTCAAAAAAGTATAAGTTGTTAGGATCAAGAAACTTAACCGCATCTTGAGGAACCTCAATAAGGTTCCCATTGTCCCTCGTCTCCAAAACTTCAGAACTAACAACCACGTTTCCCAGAAAAGGCAGCCCCACCAGATTCTCACCCTCAAACAAGGGGATATCAACACTACCACTCGTATTGATTTTCACCGCCTGCCCCATCGAAGGGATCGAGGACAGCGAAAAGACCGAGGCAGCCCAAAAGGAACACAAGATTCGGGGACAAATTCGAAATATATTTTTCATAGATGTTTTCATTACTAAGAGTTTCTCGCCCCAACGAAATTGGAGCTTCAACCTAACCATAACCATCCTCGTTTCCATCAAAAAGATGATCAATAGCCGACGGACCAATCCCCCGATCGGGATGAAAATACGAGTATAAAAAATTCTTTTTTCTCTATGAGAGCCGCAATCATTGATTGCCTGCAAATCACCGTGAAAAAAATGAAAAAAAACTTGTGATCAAGTCAGAAAAATTTAATTCCCCCTCTCGTTGCCTACAACAAAGTACGACAACAACCACGCAACCTACACATCCCTATTCATGAAAAGCATCACAGCATCTTTCTTCGGACTCATTGTCGCTTTGATTTCCCCATCAGTCTCGAGCGGACAAGCGATCGCCGCCCCTCAAGACGGAGTAATTACACCAACCCTCGATGCTGAAAGAGGCGTCATCCAAGTCAGTGGAGTCACTGGATATTACGCAATTGTTAAATACAGCTTCACGGGGACTCGAGTTCCCAATGTGAGAGATGCAATTATACCCCAAGTTTTTATAGGAGTCGGACCTCATGAATGGAAGTATCCTGAAGTTTACTCCAAATACCCCAGGACCCCTGGGACGAATTGGGGGGCCAGCGTCGGCATCCATGAATTTGGCAGAATCGAAGACTACAGCCCTTCCGATTTTGATAACGATGGCAATCCCGACTACACCGACGACACCGATGGTGACGGATACACCGATTGGACTGAAATTACTTCCGGTTCAGACCCCAGCAATCCGGGAAGCACCCCAACGGACCGGGTGCCCGACTACCCCGGAGCGACCCCCACAGAAGAACTCAAACCCTGCCTCAAAGCTTGGGATTTGATGACTGATGCCAATCAAAATCAAAACAAAGAACTCAACCAAGGTGAAGACGCAAGCAATCTCACCCTGACAGTGCGGGCCGATGAAAATGGATACTACAAATTTCGTTTCGGCCCCGCCTTTGAGCCTCCCCATCAAGCTGATGGAAGAGATGAAACTATTCCAAGCACTCCGATTTACAACGCAGATCGCTACGAGATTGTCGCATCTGGCCTACCCGCCTCAAGAATGGAAATGTCTGGCAACACCCCCATCGAGCGCACCAACGGAACCATCAAATACCCTGCAAGCGCATTTCATGAACTCTCATTCAAACCCATCACAGAAGAGGCCGGAGATATCTATTTAGAAATCCACGATAAACAAGACGGCAAAGGATACCCCATATGCCGCATCACCGTAAAGCTAGGATCTTGCCTTCCCTGCTCCTCTTCAAGCGGCGACTGTCGGGCTGGCTCAGTAGCCGGAAATACCGGACCTCACAACGGAGCAAACATGAGCATCGGTGGCGGGGAGTCAGCAAATGGCCGAGGAGGCGCCCAACTCCTGATGAACGCTAATCACCTCAAAGATTTTTCCAACCCTCAAAACCTGACCGCTTCTGGAACCGCAAGCGCACCTGTCACCACAACTTCCGGCGCAAATCAACGCCCTCGAATTTCATCCATCGCAACCTCCACCGGCACCCTGAGAGTACAAAATGTAAATACCGGGATTGCCGCCGCAAGCTACGACGTCAACTTCTACCACCGCAACCCCAACGGAACACTCTCATCATCCCCAGCCACCCAACTCCGAGTCAAAGGATGGGACCTCAATCGAAATATCAAGTACCTGACGCTGACTGAAGCTCGATATGACAACAACCCCAGTGATTCGATCCGCAGCTATGTTCAGTCCAAATTCAAACAAGAAACAATCACCAATGGCGATCGATGGACCTACTTCGAAGGCGCTGACGTCAGCAACCTCGACTCCCAAGCTCCAGACAACTCCTTTTTACGTCGAACAGTTCGCTCGCGAGTGGACTCTGGCACCCAAAGCTTCGTCGTTAATGGAATCAACGAAAGCTACCCTCGCCGTGTCGACACCATCTCTGTGAGTGAACGCCGAGCTCACAATAACGTCTGGCAAGAAGTCTCCCGAATCCAAGAAACCTGGATCGCCTTCCCATGGGGATTAACCCTGACCAAAAGGGAGCGTATCTCTGGAGCCAGAAGACTAGCCGAAACCTTCGAATACTACACCAGCAGTCCAGCTGACAACTACTACGCTGGGCGGATGAAAAGGTATACCAACTATGATGGATCCTGGGCTGACTACAGCTATACCGCAGATGGTCGGATTTCTAAGATCAAGCGGCCATTCCTCAATGCCACCCCTGGATCGCCAGACAACATCTGTGACATCACCACCTATCGTTACCAAGCTGAGGGAGCTGACATCGTCATTGAACAACGGATCAAAAATCGACGGACCTCCAAAGCATGGTATCGCAACCGAGTCACCTCGAGCCGCGAAATCAACGAAACGATCGTATCTACCGCTCACAACGCCACAATCAACACCGCCTCCAACCTAATCACCACCACCGAGCGCTTTCTAGCCAAACCAGTCAACCTTGCTGCGGTTCGTAATCGTAATCAAACCATTACCCCTGAACTAGTCCTTCGTTATGGCATTTCAGCGAACAGTGGCGAAGTCGCCAAAGTCGTCAACCCCGACGGCACAGGCATGCTCTGCACCTACCAAACCTCTGGTTTCAATCGATTCAAAATGTGCCGTATCGGAGCATTCGACTCCACAAAAACCCAGATTGTAGCAGGTAAAATGACCTTTCAACTCATTGACCCTTACGGCAACACCTCGACCGAGTGGCTTTACAGCCTTGATTTCCAAGGCGTGCAGAACCGCCAAAAACACATGCTCACTCGCAGCGAAACCAACCTAGACACCCTCGGACGTCCACGCACCTTCACCACCACCTTCCACGACGGATCACCCCGACAGATTTCCACCAAACTCTACGGCTGTTGTGGGCTCCGTGAAAGCGTCGATATCCGAGGAATCAAAACCACCTACCACTACGACCACCTCAAGCGCCTCGAAACCACCGCTTCTCTAGGAGTAGTTCATGGCACACAATACAACGGAATGATAACTCGACATCTTCGAGTCCCCGAGGCCAATGCCCGCAAAGATAACCACGGACATTACACCGTCCGGGGCGGCTTTGCCCCACAGACAAGCATCCGCTCGCAAACACGCCGCAATACCGCCGGTGAAGTGACCGAAACCTGGATCGCCTCGCCGACGAGCGACCTCCTCACTCAACTCCAAAAAACGAGTTACTTTTATCATTATGGAGCGGGACAGACATTCGTGAACATCGGAAGATATGCCCAAGGGAACGGAATCACCACAAAAACAGTCAATCCAGATGGAGGAGTCATTGTGACAAATACCTATCGAGACGGACGAACCCGCTTCCAACAAGGGAGTGGCATTCATCCCGTCAGCTACAACTACCTCACCCCTAAACCATCACCCTCCCTGAACTATGCGACCTTTATCACCATCACCAGGAATCTAGATCGAGGTCTCGGATTCTTCACCCGGTTTGAACGACTCACTCAGACAGGAGTTGATGCTGCCGGCAGAACCGTCTCCACCCTAATCGGGAAGCACGGAAATCTCCGCAACCACATCAAGCACTACTACAACCCCCAAGGACAACTCGTGCGGATCACAGATGGCGATGGAGTCACCACCCTTTTCGGATATAACGCTGAAGGCCAGCAGGTGCAGACAGCTACAGACCTCAATGGAAACAACCAAATTGACCTCAACATAGACCGCATCTCATTCAGCGAAACAGATTGTCACCTCGGGCCAGATAACCGGACCTTTGTCCACCAAACACGCAGCCAAGTCATGCGCGAAAAGAACTCCAGCAACAGCTGGCAGATTACCAACCTCAATCAAGCATCCATTGATGGACTCAAGAACTGGCAAACGCCCTTCAATAAATCAACAGCCCGCTCATCTCAAGTCACCCAGCTAAAGGTCAATGGTCGCAATGGAGACTTCACCACCACCACCATCCATGCCAGCGGACGCCGAAGCCTCGCAGTCCATACCAGCGGACTACTCCGAGCCCAAATCGAACAAAATTCAGCGGGCCAGGACATTACCCGCACCGACTACGCCTACGATCACTACAACCGAGTCAACCGGACCACAGACAAGCGCACCGGTGACACCACCTTCACCTATTTCAACAATGACCAACTCCGCCTCACTCGCTTGATTCGCGACAAAACAACCAGCGCAGATGACATCACAAGCAGCAACATCTATGACAGCATGGGACGCACCATCAAGGTCAACAAAGCCAACACCCTAGCCTACAACAATCAAAACCGCTACACCACCTCCCCAAATATCATCCTATACCGCTACAACAAAAGAGGAGAAGTCCTAGAAGTAAAAGGCGATCAAACTTACCGTCGCACCTACACCTACGATGGCCTGTCTCGCATGAAGACCATGACCACCTATGGAAGTCAAACCGCCACCACCACCTGGAATTACATTGAAGGCCGAAACCTACTTGCCAACAAACGCTACGCCGACAACCGGGGACCAAGCTACACCTACACCAACGGAGGGCGTTTACGCACCCGCACCTGGGCACGGGGAGTCAAAACCACCTACAGCTACGACTTCCATGGACAACCTACAGGTTTCGGAACCAATGCGAAATCTGGGGACCTTGCACTTATCGACTACAGCGACAGCACCCCAGACATCCGCTACACCTACACCAGATGGGGCGCCATCGAACAAGTAGCTCGAGCAGGAAGACTTCACGCCAATTACATCTACCGTGACAGCTCGCACCTACTCTTAACCCTAGAAGCTCAGAGTATTGAAAACACCCAACCAGGCACCTTTAAGCTGACTCGGAGTTATGATGACCAACTTAGGCCCCAGTCAATCTACGACGGCAACCTTATCTCGCAAGAATACGCCTATGACACTGCTGGCCGCCTATCAGCGACCGTAAAAAGATCAAACAATGGAATTGGGAAGAAATTCACCTACTCATACCTAGCCGACAGCGGCCACCTAGTCAGTCAAATCAAAGGCGTAGCTCATACGGTCAACAACAGCTGGGAGCCATATCGCAATATCCTGACCCAAAAGACCAACACCAATAGATCTATTGGCAACATCTCCAGCTACCAATATACAGTCAACAAAATCGGCCAACGCATCAAACTGACACAGAGCGGAGCAGCTCATCTTAAAAAAACAACCGTTCGAAATTTTTACTACAATCGCCAAGGCGAATTGGTCCGAGATGATCACACCAACCAGGCCAACGACCGCGTTTACCAATACGACGGGATTGGCAACCGCCAGAAAGCGGCCAATACAGCCCTCCTCACCAGCTTGCCATCCGTCAACAACTATGGCGTCAACCAGCTAAACCAATACACCCAAACACCAATCGCAATCACCTCACCCACCTATGATCCCGATGGGAATATGACCCGAAATAGCAAAGGCGATCTCCTCACCTGGGATGGCGAGAATCGCCTGACCAAAGTTGTCTTGGCTAAAAATGCTGGAACTGTTACCTATAGTTATGACCACATGAGCCGTAGAACTGTCAAAACCTTTGGGAAAACAACAACCTACTACCACTATAATGGATGGAACCCCATCCAGGAGAAAAAATACGCTCCAAGAGAGGTTGTTACCAAAAGATATACTTGGGGTAAAGATTTGAGTGGCAGCCCTCAAGGAGCAGGTGGCGTTGGAGGATTATTGATGGTTGAAGAAGACCTCAACAAAGCAGCAACCCAATATTACTACCCCACCTACGACGGAAACGGCAACATCAGTGAATATCTCAATACCAAAGGAGCGATTGTCGCCCATTACCAATACGATCCCTTCGGCAATCTCACCACCTCCACCGGACCAAAAGCCAGCGATTTCTCTCACAAGTTCTCCACCAAAATTCACGATCAAGAAACTGCCCTCTACTACTATGGATATCGTTATTACGATCCCGTGACGGGGAGATGGCCATCCAGAGATCCGATTGGAGAAAGAGGCGGACTAAATCTTTATGGGATGGTTGGAAATAGTTTGACCGGTCGAATTGACTATCTTGGTTTAGCAACTGTCTGGCATCATATTCCACCGCAACAGTTCCGTGATTTTTTCACAAAGATAGAAGTTGGTATTGACGAAGCTAAATGCGGAATCTTCCTAGATGTTGAGGATCATAAAGCATTACATAACTCCTTTAGAATTGACGGAAAAAAATACAATGATTTTTGGAAATCACTAGTTGATGGCCTTGAAAAGAAATTGTCAGCGAAAGAGATAACTGCTGCCGAAGCTAAAAAAATTGTCAGGGATACCATCGACGATAAAATCGCGAATATGGGAAAATTTAAGGAAATTTATGGTCGCGGAGCACCAATCCCTATGGGTCTGAATTACAAAGACTATAGCAACATGACGAAACAGAAAAAAGGCGAACTAATCGCCAGTGTCTTTGAAGCAAAGGCGGCTGGCAAAAAGCTAAAATTCATGGGCAAGGCCGGACAAGTTGGAGGAAAGGTTGTAAAAATCGCCGGAATTGCAATGATCCCTTCTCAATACGCAAAAGGGAAAGATCATTTTGAGGATCGATATGGTGATATTCCCGTGGTTCCAGAGATTTCGGGAGCTGCACAGGCAGCCCTCCCGATAGGACCTGCTGATGGCAGCGCAACATGGGATATGAGCCACGAAGAACTCATAGCTACAAAAAAACCTGGATTCGGACTTCTTTTTGAAAGTCTCGTTAATCCAACAAGCCCTCGATGGGTTCCTTGGATGGTTTACAAAAAGATATTACACCCCAAATAAATGAATCAGTATGGATTCGATTTCTAAATTCAGTGAAGCAAAGGAGGAATTTCTTTTGTCAGATGAGGTATGCTCAGTATCCCACTCTTCTTTTCTAGGATGGCTTATTTCAATTGGTTGCGATAAAAAAACTTTAGATTTTTTTAAATCAGAAATTTGGTGTAAAAATGAAGCTGAAAGCAATCATGGAATAGTATACAATTATCGACAGATCATTAATTCATTCAAGGAGCTTGCTCTTCAAAGTGCGTTTCTTTTGCCTATCGGTTCGGGATGCAATGGTGACTTAATCGTATCATGCCTCAAAGATCATTCGACGGGATGGCTTCCCATCGGTCAAATTTGTGGGGAAAAACCTAAAGCTATAAGAGATTTTTATAGGGCTGAATTCCCATCAATCGGTGAATTCTTTTGGCACTCAGAATTTCGTTTTGAAGAAGTTGCAAAAGATTGGCACTCGGCACCAAGTAGTATGTCTTAGCACATTTCGCTGCCAAGGCATATTTCCTTCCAAAACCCCTTAACCTATTGTCCTTCAATGGTTTGACTCAAATCTTTCCCTATAGATTCCAGAGCAGATTTTGTAGAAAAAGTTGCCATGTAGAAAAAGTTGCCAGGCAAACTATGTCAACTCTCTGTTCAAAACCCCGGCACTACAA
>JAHDGN010000565.1 GCA_020627645.1 Akkermansiaceae bacterium | reverse complement strand
AATTTTTTTACCAGTTTTGAGGTTGAGAGCAGTCAGGTTGCCAGCAATGTCACCGATGATAATGGTGTTTTGGGAGACGATTGCTTCGGCTTTGATGGGGCCTGGGGATTTGAAGGTCCATTTAATCTTTGGTTTTTCGGGGAGGGGGAGTTTGATATTCCCTGAAAGTGAAGGGGTTCCGCGGGTCATGGGCCAACTTTCATTGCTGAGCAGTGGGCTCATTGTCAGGAGAATGAAAATAAGGTAGCGCATGATAGTGTTACGCTGGAATTTGTTCGATGTTGTCGACTATACGATCGTGAGAGAGTGCAGATAGAGTTCGGCAAAGTCGTCGGAGGTGAGCGGACGGGGATTGAATTGTCCGGTCCATTGTTGGGATGCTTCTTGGGCGAGGGTGGGAATCATTTCTGCTGGGACATGGACTTCTTTGAGGCCGGCAAGTTCTCGGAGGTGGATCATCCAGTTGATGAGATTTGGGTGGAGTTGTTGGTAGATATCGCCAACTTTTGGGGTGTTCCATTTGATGACTTCGGGGAGCATGGTGAGGACGGCGTTGCCGTGCGTGATGTCAAAGTGAGCAGTGAGGGGGTTGGCTGAGGCGTGCGCTGCGCCGAGCATGGAGGCTTCGATGGCTTGGCCTGCGAGTGCGGCCCCAATTTGCATTTCGGTGCGTTGATCGAGGTTGGCATCACCGATGAGAACATGTTCGATGACGGGTTGAATTTTATGAAATGCTTCGAAGGAGAGTTTTTGGGATTCTTTGGTATGATTATTGCAGACAGCGCTTTCGAGAGCATGTGAGAGGGCATCGAGTGCGGTGAGGCGAGCAACTTGGAGAGGCATTGATTTCGTGAGTTCTGGGTCGAGAATGACCGTGTGGGCGAGAGCTCTTGAGTCACCACAGGCGATTTTCTGGTGTGAATCGTCTCGGCATAGGACTGCGTAAGATTGGCATTCGGAGCCAGTTCCCGCAGTGGTCGGGATGGCGACGAAGGGGATCATGGCTCCCTTAGCCTTTCCGTGTCCCTGGTAGTCGGACATTGTTCCTCCTCCACTCAAGAGGAAGAGGGTGGCTTTTGCGGTATCGAGGGAGGAACCTCCTCCGAGGCCGATGATCGAGTCGGGTTGAACTTCTCGAGCGAAATCGGCGCAAGCTGCGGCATCTGACTCGGTGGGATTTTCGCGGACGCGATCGTAGATGATGGGGTTTTCAAGGAGTTTGGCAGCTCGGTCGACGTGTCCGGCTGCGACGATGCCGGGGTCGGTGACAATGAGGGTTTTGCCGGAGACAAAGTTCGGGAGCTGGCTGAGTGAGCCTGGGCCTTGGATGATAGTTTGAGAGGTTTTTTCCACGACTTGAGGTCAGGTTCTTTAGCGTTTTTGGAGACGTAAGTCCCGCCAATTTATTGTAGGAGGGTGATGACG
>JAHDGN010000564.1 GCA_020627645.1 Akkermansiaceae bacterium | reverse complement strand
TCCCTCCTTAAAATCCACCCCCCTCTTCACAACCTGTTGAGCCGCCAAAGGCCCAATCAACACCCCAAAAAATACCAAAATTAAACCTCTCATGGCATCAAACTACACCAAATCTCAAATCCATCCCCAAAAAATCTCTTCCTCTCCCAACATCCGGCCACACCTTTCCCAAGGCCTACAAATCAAAATCACCCAACCCTAAGGGCACCTCCGGCAACCTGCTTCTGCCAAGAAAATGAGTTCAAATTTTCGCAGATCGAGAAAGGAGCAAAACCTTTTGCAGGAATTCATAAGGTTTGAGACTGACAACGAGATGAGGAAATTGGGACCATTTTCCGCCCAATGAGGTTACCGGAGGTGCCCTTAAATCCCAGACCCTCAGGCCAAATCTTCATTAAAGTAAACTTTGATATAACTCATCTTCTTCTCATCATCATACCCCTTCTCCAAAACCTTCCCGGGATCCTCGATCACTTTCGGCCGCAACCGAATCTCTACTCCTGTATCCAGTTTCATCATCGATTTCATCAACTTCTTCGCCTTCCCCACATCCCTCTTCGACAAATCAAAACTCTCCTTCAACTCAATCCCCTCCTCCTCCTCGACCCGCTTGCGTTCCTCCGCAAAACGATTCCGAGCCGCCTCCGTCCGCAACGCCTTCTCCTCAAATTCCTGCAAACTAAACTGCTTCTGCCCTCCCAAAAACGACAAAGCCTCCTGGGCTGGCTCATTCACCTCCCACGGCGGACGATCATCAGCCACCCCCTCAGGCGACACTGCAGCCACCGCCATTTCGGCCACCCTCTTACTCAACAAACTCGAATCCGGAATCGGTCGCACACCCAAAAAATCCCTCACCCAAAATCTCGACTCAGAACCACCGCGATCAAAGGTCAGCACATAAAACCCCTTCTTCTCAAAATGCTCCACAATTAAACATCCCTTATCAATCTTCTCCGGATTGATCCCCTCCTCCGTCTCCAATTGCAAATCACCATCACGAGTCGAAATACTCAAAAATGGCACGACACTCTCCGACTTCAACAAACACAAGGCCCGGTTCCCCCTCCACCTCAACCCCTCTCAACAGAGCCACACACAAGTCGCCCGACTTGATATTCGGATGAGACGACTTCGAATAAAGCCTCTTCGCAATCGCACAACCCTCCTCCAACAGCTTCTCCTCATCCTCAAAAATACCCTCCGCACAAACATTCACCTCATTCTTCGACAACGAATCATGATGCACGAAACGCTGACCAACCAAATTGCGGAACGGCTTCAAAAACAACGGACATAAAACTGCCTGATCCTCATCTCCCACCACAAAAATTTGCTTCGAAGTCTCTAGAACCTCATCTCTCGAAGGATTTCCCACCTTCGCCAAAACCAAACCTGCAATCTCAACAGCCTCAAAATTCAACTTCAACCCCAG
>JAHDGN010000116.1 GCA_020627645.1 Akkermansiaceae bacterium | reverse complement strand
AATAAGAACATCACTCCCCCCGCTCTTCCTCAATCCGCCTGAGTAAGTCCCGAGCAAATTCTCGCTCTCGGATCACTTGCATCCACCACCAAATCCACGCACAAACCGTCGACACAACAAGGACAAATAAAATCCAATCCCCAACCCCACCAATCGAACTTGGAACACCCCCTTGAAAAACAACCAACCATTTCCAATCACCCAAAAAAAGACCAATCAAAACAATCCCCAAAGCCGGCAAACAAGAACCAATAATCGCCACCATCAACCAAAGCCCCGTATCTGGTCGATTTGCCAATTCTTCCTCTAGATCCAATTTCGAACTCATTTCGTTAAATAGTAAACAACCTACAAATTCTCCCCCAACCACTCCTCCATCCAATCATTCCACCTCACATCGATCGAAATATTGATTCGCTCGCTACTCCCAAGATTCTCTACCGAGTGCGGATCACTGAGCCTTAGATACCACAACTCTCCCGGCTTCATTGGAACCTCACTTCCATTCAGCAAAAAACAAACTGTCTCATCCGTAATCACGGGCAAGGTCAACCGAACGACCTCCCGATGCACCGCATCTAACATCGGATCTGTATATTCTTTCAAATCCGCTCCTCCCTCCAAACGCATCAATCGAACACTCGCAATCTCTGTCCGAAAATCTCCCAAAATTCCCTTCAAATAATCACACCCCTTCAGCATCTCCTCTCCCTCCCAATCATGCGACCCAGGATCCTCAATCCCTGTCACTAATGGAACCGCACTATAATAAACATAAAACTGCTGAACCAAACTCCCCACAATCTCCAAGACTTCAGCCTGCAAACACTCAACATCATAGACTCGATCCAACTTCAACCGATCCGGTAAAGAATCAGCAATCGAAATCTCAATCTCGCTCATCCTCCCATCCAAACAAATCCCCCCTCCAACAATCCAACAAAAAACCTCCCATCTTCGCTCCTCAAACGCTCAAATCAACACGTGACCACAACCCGATTTCTCACCCGCAGCCTCGCCCACTTTCGATCATCCCACTGGGGAGTCATTGCTGGTGCTGCCATCAGCACCATGGTCCTCCTTGGCGCCCTCATCGCAGGAAACTCGGTCCAAAAACAACTCGACCATACCGCCAATCTTCGCACCGGAAAAGTCCACGAAATTTTCTCCAGCGGAGAACGATTCTTCCAATCGGACCTTTCTTCTCGCCACGGTGGATCAGCAGCCCTCTACCTCAACGGGCAGATCAACCTCGACGAGAGAGCCGAAGGGCAAATCCAAATCATCGGAGTCGAAAACAACTTCTGGGACCTCGCCCCCAAAAACCCACAACTTCAACTCACCAAAAACAACGCCGCCATCTCCTCCCAACTCGCCAAGTCTCTCAATCTCAAAGCTGGTGACTCCGCCGTCATCCGCCTCCAAAACCCTGGCCTCCTCTCACGCGACGCCCCCCTCTCTGGAGAATCCGAAACCATCTCTTCCCTTCGTATCAACATCCAACACATTCTCACCGACGATCAATTCTCTCGCTTTTCACTCACCCAATCACAACTCCCTCCATCCTCCGTTTTTCTCGCCCTCCCAACCCTTCAAAAAACTCTCAAGCTCCAAAAAAAAGCCAATCTCCTTCTCCTTGATCAAAGCACCCCCTTTAACCCCAGCAAACTCACCCTCCGCGACTACGGACTTTCAATCGTCTCAGTCCCCGGAGGATCCGAGCTCCGATCCGACCGCATCTTCATCCACCCCAACCTAGCCCAAAAACTACCATCCGGAGAACCAGTCCTCACTTACCTCATCAATACATTTGAATCCCAAACAGGAACAAACCCACTCCCCCTAACAACTCCCTATTCAATGATCACCGCCGTCTCTGGCGAATCTGCCAACTTTCTTCCCGAAAACATTTCCCCGAACGAAATCATCATCAACGACTGGCTCGCCGACGACCTTTCTACAAAACCAGGAGACCCCCTCACTCTCAAATACTTCACCGTCGACTCCTCATCGAGACTCACGGAAAAAACCGCCACCTTCACCATCAAACAAGTCATCCCTATGACCGGTCCCGCCGCAGACCAAAAATGGATGCCCGACTTCCCAGGTGTTGCCGATGTCAAATCACCCCGCGATTGGGAACCAGGCCTCCCCATCGACCTCACCCGCATCCGAGACAAAGATGACCAATATTGGGAAAAATTCAAAGGCACCCCAAAGGCTTTCCTCTCCTACCAAACCGGCACCAACCTCTGGTCCAACCGCTGGGGAAATGCCACCGCCATTCGTTTCCCTAACCAGACACCCCAAGCAACCCTCGAAACCATCACCCCCCACCTCACCCCTTCACTCCTCGGCATGCAGCTTCTCCCCTTTGCTGACAACGCCCAACAGGCCGCCAAATCACCTGTCGATTTCGCCACCCTCTTTATGTCAATGGGCTTCTTTCTCATCCTCGCCGCTCTCGCCCTTATCGCCATGCTCTTCCGCTTTTCCATCGAACAACGAACCTCCGAAACCGCTCTTCTCTCCTCACTCGGCATCCCGATCAAAAAGATCTCCAATTGGCGACTCCTCGAGGCACTCGTTCTCACCACCCTCGGCACCCTCCTTGGCATCTTTCTCGCCATCGCCTTCTCTAAGATCATCCTCCAAATCATCTCCTCGATCTGGGGCCAAGATGCCATCCCCTTCCAACTCCACCTCTCCCCAACGACCATCCTCATTGGCGTCCTCACCATCCTAACCCTCTCCCTCATCACCGTCTTCCTGACCATCCGAAAACAAACCCGCAAAGCCACTTCCCTTCGACTCCAAACCGACCTCGAAGAGTCCACGCCCAAAAAATCAAAACTCCCCCTCATCCTCATCACACTCGGCATCCTCGCCTCCGGAGGAGGACTTGCCATGAACTTCAACACCGGCCCTCAAGGAGCATTTTTCCTCATCGGCACCGGAACCCTCCTCATTGGCCTCGGACTCTTTCGACACACTCTCAACAAAAACTCCACTCTCAACCAACTCCACCCCAATCAACTCTCAAAAATAAACCTCTCCCGCCGTCCCTCACGCACCCTCACTGCCGTCGGAATCCTCGCCGCCGGATCTTTCCTCGTCCTTTCCGTCTCCTCCTTCCGCAAACATTCGTCCAACGACTGGCAAAAACAAAAATCCGGCACCGGAGGATTCGCCTACTGGACCGAAACCACCTCCCCCGTCAACCGACCCGCCGACGCCGAAGGGGATATCCAATGGCTTGAGCTCGACAACCTCGTTCCCATCCGCATCGGCACCGGCGACGACGTCGACTGCTTCAATCTCACCGCCTCACAAAACCCTCGACTCCTAGGAATCAATCCAAACCACTTGACCAACCGCTTCAACACCTCTTCCCCCTGGGAATCTCTCCACAAAAAAGCCAACAAACCCATCCCAGCCTTCATCGACGAAACGACCATGCTCTGGGTTCTCAAAAAGAAAATTGGCGACCAACTCACCTATCACGATCAATGGGGAAACCCATTCCCTGTGACCATCGCCGGAACCATCAAAGATTCCATCTTCCAAGGATCCATCATCATCTCCGAACACCACCTCCTCGAAAAATTTCCCTCCCTCTCCGGATACAACCTCTTCCTTTCACCCGACCCAAATCACAAAGAACCTCTTCAAGAGGCGACCGCAGACCTCGGCGGAAAAACGACCTCCACTACCGACCGCTTAGCCGCTTTCCATCATGTCGAAAACACCTACATCACCATCTTCAACGTTCTTGGAGGACTCGGCATCATCCTCGGCTCACTTGGAATCGGCGTCGCAATCGTCCGCAACCTCACCGAACGACACCCCGAATTCGAAACCTTAAAAACTCTCGGCATCAACCAATCTCAACGCCGAAAAATTGCCCGCCGAGAACTCATCACCACGCTCATCTGGGGCCTTGGTATCGGACTCCTATCTTCATTGATCGCAATCGCACCCTATATTAGCCAGAACATTCATCTCTTTGATCTTCTCTGGATGGCTGGCATGATCCTATCCATGGCCACCATCGCATTGATCACCACCATCCCATCCCTACGAAAAATTTAAGGGCACCTCTAAGAAGCAGGGACGCTGTCCACCACATAAAACTTCTTAAGCTCACTTCCAATCGGCACTTCAAAAATAGCAGCCCCATTAGCATCCGTCGTCACCAATGCAGGAGTCGTTGCCTCCTGAACAAAGCTCATCGAAGTCAATATCGTAGAAGAATAGCAATAAAAATTCGTACTCGGCTCCCCCTTAATCTCAATCGTCACCTTTGCTTCTCCATAAGTCATTCTCACAATCTCAACTCCTGCTGGTGTATCCACTACCGTCACCACCAAACCATTCCAAATCTCACCCTCACCCCCAAAATCATCCACCTGACTTGGCAAAACCAACGCCTCAGCACCTGCTGCAACCTGATTGAAAGCATTTTGACCAACATCCACTGGAGCAGGACCTTCAAAAACCACCTGACTCAACATCCCAGATGCTTGAAACGCATGACTGCCGATTGAATTAAGGCTTGCCGGGAAAGTCATGATTGTCAACGCATCCATGTCCTGGAAAGCATCATCACCGACTGATACCAACCCCATGGGCAAGATCACCTCACCAAGCTGATTCACTTGATAAAACGCACGATCACCAATCGCAGTCACCCCTGCTGGAACAGAAAAACCCGCTTCCGTCTTCGCCTGAGGATAACGAACAATTGTCGTCAAATCTTTACTATAGCAAACACCATCAATAGTCGCAAAGTTCTCCGAACTTGCAGACGCATTAATCTCCGTAAGACCAAAAGCATTGTCAAACGCCGTTATTGACACCGTCACTAACCCATCAGGCAAATTAACCGTCGTTAGAGCACTACAGCCATTAAAAAGATTACTCTCCAGAGTAGTCACTCCCGCTGGCAGATCAAGACTAGTTAATCCAAAACACTGACGAAAGGCCGCAGCTCCAATACTCACAACCGAATCAGGCAACTTAATCTCGGTGAGCTCTGTACAAACACCAAACGCACCAACACCCACCTGCGTAATTGGCTTCCCTTCAATCAGCACATTTTCCAGGTCAAGAACCCCAGACGCCTGAGAATCACAACGAGTGATCGTTATGCCATCTCCATTGTCCTCATACTCAAGATCCGAAACAGACGCTCCAAACCCAACCGCAAATCCCTGCACCGCGAAGACACAAAATCCCAAAAAACGTGAATCAAGCATATTGCTCAATCATACTCCCACAACGGAAAGTCAAGTCATTAACCATAAAAATCAGCATAAACTTCGAGAAAAAAATATATCGTCTTCTTTTATTAATAAGACAGTTAAACAGACTCCATTTGTCAGCTCATTTTCCCCGCCCTTAAAGGGTTTGATCATTGTGGCGTGGTAACTGAATAACTGTCGGATTAATAAGAACCTAGAATCGACATAACAAATTGATCCTGAACTCCTAAGCTTTCACGACACCACATTTTCAAGCACCCACTCCACTACCCAACTCTCCCATGGCGGTGCGTCGTCTCCGACACACTCTGCTCATTCAAGTATCTCAAAAGCTCCAACCTCCCATTCACCAAGCCCTCTTGGGGCAACACCTTCGCCAACGGATTTGCCGACTTCTTCACCACCCTAGTCCCCACCGTCGCCGCCGCAATCAGTTGCAACGAATCTGGACTCTCACAAACCACCTCCGGAGCCACTCGATATCGAAAATGATTCGTTTCTCCCAACAATCCTGAAGGATCGTGCTCCTTCGAAAACTCCTCTTTCCACCAATAAGCATAGCTTTCAGCAGCCGATCTCAACTCATCACCACCACCCAACTCATCCAACAAAACCTTCACCTCTCTAGAAATCTCCGCCCGCTTCGTTGGTCGACCAACATTCTCCCATTCTGAAAATTGCACCAAATAGTTCGGACCGCCCGCCTTTGCCCCAGGCCCCACACAGGACCTCTTCCACCCCCCAAAAGGTTGCCGCCTCACAATCGCACCCGTAATCGGACGATTGATATACGCATTGCCAACCTCAACCGACTCTCTCCACCTCACAATCTCCTCCGGATCCAACGAGTGAATCCCCCCCGTCAGCCCAAAGTCAGATGAATTCTGAATCGCAATCGCTTCGTCCAGATTCTCCACCCGAATCAACGCCAACACCGGACCAAACAATTCCGTCTGATGAATCCACGATCCAGCCTTCACCCCCAAACGGATACCAGGAGACCAAAGACGAGGAGCAATCTTCTTCGGCTCCAATAACCAACTCTCACCAGAATCCAACTCTGTCAAACCACGCAATAAATCCTTACCCGGCTCCTGAATCAACGGAGTGACCATCGCCGCCGGCTCCGTAGCTTCCCCCACCGGCAATGACGCCGCCGCATCCCTCAACTGCGTCATAAATAATTCATTATCATACAAGTCACCTTCAATCAAAGCCACCGACGCCGCAGAGCACTTCTGACCCGAATGCCCAAAAGCCGACCTCACCAAATCCTTCACTGCCAAATCAGGGTCACATGCAGCCGTGACTACCAAGGCATTCTTACCCGACGTCTCAGCAAACAAACTCATCTCTTCATTCCATCCCTGAAACAAATCCGCCGTCTGAGAAGATCCCGTTAAGATCACCCCTTTCACCTTCTCCGAAGAAACCAATTCTTTCCCCACCTCATTGTCAGGACATCTCACAAACTGCAACGCATCCTTCGGAATCCCCGCCCGCCACAAACACTGCACCATCTCCCAACCAGTTTGCACCACTTCAGGAGCAGGCTTGATAATTACCGAATTCCCTTCTGCCAAAGCAGCCAATATTCCCCCACATGGAATCGCACACGGAAAATTCCAAGGTGGAGTCACCACCACAACCCCCAAAGGCAGCGCCCTCACCCCATCTTCATAAGAATCATCTAAACAACGACAGGCATAGTAATTTGCAAAATCTACCGCCTCCGAAACTTCCACATCAGCTTCAAAAGGACGCTTATCTGCATCAACTCTCATCACCGCGATTAAGGCACCACGAGCCAAATCCAACTCCATCCCAACCTTCCTCAACAACCTTGCTCTCTCTTCTCGACTCGTCTCTGACCACCCACTACCTTCCGCAACCACCAAAGCCTCCCTAACCTCTTCCATCCCCAACATTTGTGGAATCTCCGAAGGAGTATAACTCTCGATCTCCTGATCTAACCAATCGCGGTTTGCTCGCAGAACCCAATCTGTCTCCGCGGAATTCTCAAACTCTTCACCCATCGCCACAATCGGATCCGATCTGTCCTGAATCCGATTCGGTCCAACCTTAACGGAATCCACCCGACGGCAGGCCTCACGAAACCTCGCTTCTTGCGCCTTAAAAGCTTGATCACCTGGCTCCATCGCAAAGACATGAGCCAAAAAATTCTCCTCCGATGTATTCTCATCCAAACGCCGTACTAAGTAGGCGATCGCTGAATGAAAATTTTCCTGCCTCACCACTGGCGCATAAAACAACACATCTGTTCCCTCACCCTTCAGAGCCCTCGCATGTTCATTAGCCATACCCTCCAACATCTCCAATTCCACCCTCTCTTCCACACCCATCTTCTTTCGCAACAACAACGAAAAAGCCACATCAAATAAGTTATGCGAAGCCACACCCACCTTCACCACCGCCGCATTCTCAGGACGCATCGCAAACAACAATAATCGTTTAAAATTAGCATCAACATCCGTCTTATCCTCATACGGAGCCTGAGGCCAATCATGTTGACTCGCCTCTACCTTTTCCATCGCCAAATTCGCCCCCTTCACGATCCTCACCTTAATCGGAGCCGTTCTCCCTCTTGCCCAGCTTGTCAAATCCTCCAAGACCTCGAACGAATCAGGCAAATAGGCCTGCAACACAATCCCCGCCTCCAAATCAACAAACTCTTCCTCTTCCAAAGTCCTCTTAAACGCCTCACAGGTCAGCCCCAAATCCCGATACTCCTCCATGTCCAAATTAATGAACTTCCCAGTTCGATACAACCGTCGCAACCGCTCCTGAATCGTCCGCAAAGTCCCCTCCTCATCCAACAAATTAATTTGCGAAAAAATTGCCGAAATCTTCACCGACAAGTAATTTGCCTCCTCTTTTTCCAATAACTCCAAATTCCGCTCCAGACGATTCACCGCCTCCTCCTCGCCCAAGATCGCCTCACCGAGCAAATTCAAGTTCACCCTCCCACGCTTCTCCAAATATGAGTCTAACTTCTCGTCCTCCCGAGCCAAAATAACCCGGCTACTATCCTTCCGGATTTGCTCAGTAATCAACGGCATCACCACACCAGGCAGAATCCTCGAGCCCAGCACCCCCATTCTCATCATCAACCGTTCATACCACCTCAAATACTTCGGCACCCCATAGGTCGAAACCAGTCTCCGAAAAGTCTGAGCCTGAGCCTCTGCACTAGGAGGCCGAAACACCTCATCCGCCAAACGAAAAGTCAATTCTTTGCCATCCTCATCCCCCAGAAGCCTCGCCATCTTTTGTGCTTCTCGCTTCTCCACTCCATTTCTCTCAGCTCCACACAACGTCGCCGCCAACTCGCACGACTCGTCGATCAATTCATCGGATATAGAAAACTCCCTCATTGCTTACCCCTCATAACTCTTCCCGATTTCAAAGCTCAAACCAAAAAAATTTCCCCCATACAAAAAGACACAGTCCCAAAGCTTCACCACCCACAACACAACCAAAAATTTTCCTATCGCCCCTGCCCCAACCACCTCTTCTCAGCGCTCCGAATCTTCGCTTCACCCACCCCAAATGCCCTCAAAACCCCTTTAGCCATCATCACATTTCCCAACTTGTTCATATGACAACCATCCGTGGT
>JAHDGN010000563.1 GCA_020627645.1 Akkermansiaceae bacterium | reverse complement strand
CCGATGAGAAGGCCAATCCCATTGATGGTATCTAGCACGGCAAGAGTTCTTAGACCACCGATGCTGGCGTAGAGTAGTCCTGCGATACCAAAGCCTATGCAGGTGTAGCGGATGAGGGTGAGTTCGTCTTCAATTCCTGTTAGTGATCTGAGATCGATGATTCCGATTAGGCCTTTGGAGCCGGAATAAAGGATGATGGGAATGAGGACGATGGCATAAGCGAGAAGGAAGATGGTGTTTCCGATGGTTTGGGTGGTGCGATTGTATCGCAGTTCGAGAAACTGAGGCACCGTGGTGATGCCGGCTCGGAGGAGACGGGGTAGGAAAAATACAGCCATGGCGACGATGGCGATGACGGCGACGACCTCCCAGGCCATGACGTTGAGTCCGCTTTTAAAGGCTCCACCGTTAAGGCCGACAAGTTGTTCGGTGGAGAGATTGGTGAGCAGGAGTGATCCAGCAATCAGCGGGAAGGTGAGTTTGCGTCCACCGAGGAAGAAGCCCTCTGAGCTGTATTTTTCATCGCGTCTGGTGATCCAGAAGGTGATTCCAGCCGCGAGTAGGGTGAAGGCTACGAAAGAAGCGATTGTGAGTGTCATGGTGTGAATGTTTGTGCCCGTTCGTGCGGGACAAAGGTCACACTAAGAAGTTCGATCAGTGGGTGACAAGGGTCACTTCTGGTCCTTTTTGTCTTTCTCGAGATTTTGTTGAATCCAATTACGGAGGGTCGAGGAGCCCATGCCGTAGTTTCCTGGGAGTTTGACGATGTCTCGGGTTTGAATTCTGGGGGGATTTCCCCAATGGGCGGGGTATTTGTGATTTTGTGGCTGAGGGGTCATTTTTCGGAATGGTTTTGGTAGTTTTCCTTTGAATGCGGGGGTCGTGGGCCCTACGCCGCGAGGTGTTTGGCCTTTTGGAAAGGCGTGTGTGGTCAGGACGAGCTTATCGAGATTGATATTCGGTGATTCAGTGGAAAGGACGATGTTGTGGATGCCGGGTTTTGTGACATTCAGAACGGCAGGAGGTTTGGTGAGGCCTTTTCGAGAAGGGCTGGGCATCCAAGACCATTTGTTTAATTTTGAAGGGGGAATGGGAATGGATGTCTTAGAATCATTGAGGGAGATATTTAAAGTGGCTCCTTTTTTGTTGGGGTTGATCGCGCGAACCCAGACATAATATTTCCCGGGGTTGGTGAAATGAATTTGGGATTTTAGTTTGGAATTCGATGAATTTTTGGTGGTGGTTAAGAATCCTCCGCCGGAGGCGGTGAGGGTTTGAGGGGATGCTTTCTTTTGGTTTGCCGATTTTAAAGGCCAGCTGTTAGGGAATTTGAGCGGAGCCGAGGTTGAGAGGTGCTCGAATTCGACTCCAACGTTCTGTCTCAATTCTTTCAGGACGAGAGGCTCGGCCGCGGAGGCTGCCAAGACGGAGGCGAGGGTT
>JAHDGN010000115.1:2417-8939 GCA_020627645.1 Akkermansiaceae bacterium | reverse complement strand
GGCGCTCTCAATCTGGTGGGGTATGGCTCCCTCCAGGACAAACAAAATTATTCGGTTACATGTATGCATTAAATGAATGGTGGAGGTTTAACACCCCACCAACTGACGTCCCTATCGGCGGCATCATTTTCGTACCAGGAAAATGGTATCATATTGAATGCCGCATTAAGATGAACACCGCAACCTCGGTCAAAGATGACTACGAAGCCGACGGGATTTACCAAGTTTGGGTAGACGGGGTCCTCGCTGCATCTGAAGACAGAATGATTTGGCGAAAGTTTGCACGTCACTGGGCAATCGATGGGATCATGTTCAGCACATTCTTTGGGGGAAGCGGGTTTTCATGGGCACCAAAAGATAAGGACGAATTCATTTACTTCGACGATTTTGTGGTTTCAAAATCTCGGATTGGAACAACCTATGATGACTCAGACAGCGACGGCATGCGAGATGCTTGGGAGATGAGCCACTTTGGAAACCTCACGACAAGTGATGGTCATTCTGACAACGATGGGGATGGCCTATCGGATTTCTTCGAATTTCAGGGAGGCACTAACCCCACAGATCAAAACGACTATTTCCAACTTGATTGCTCTAGACCTGGGAACGGCACCGTGACCTTTTCTTGGGAGAGTAAAATACAGCATCGTTACCGTTTAGAAAAATCCACAGACCTAGAAAATTGGAGCAATGTTCTCAGTGAATTTGAAGGAGATGGAACCCGTTTCTCCCATCAGGTCTCCGAAGACCCCGGAACAGCCAAAAGCTATTACCGACTGGCATACGTCCGACAGTAAGAATTAGAGGCGAACCATTTGCAAAAAGTGGTCTATACAAAACACCTGTTAAGTCTTTAACGACTTTCAAACCATTTCAAATGGTGCCTCATCTACCCACTAAAGAATGGTCACAAAAAAGGGTCATTACAGACCACAGCACTATTCCCACTGGACAAAAGCAAAGGTCGATATCTTGGTTCATCACCCATTCTCTAAATTTTGCAGACACGACTGTAGTCGGTTGACGGACATCCGAATCCCTCCCAAACGTCTCCCTCGTCGTTAAAACATCTTTTCCTCGAAGCTCTGAGATTGACTCTTTATCAACAACTAAAACCTGAGGATAAGACCTATCTGCAAGCGAACAACTACCCGTCTCAGGATAGCGCTCTAAGACCTCCCCATTCAGATTGCTAAATTGATTCAGAATCGGAGAAAATTCGAAGGAAGAACCCATTCCAAACAAGCTAAACCTTAACTTCTCTCGGTCATTCAAGACTGGAATATTTGACAATTCTAAACCAACAAAACGATAAGATTTCAACCTCTGTGCCGTGAACTCATCACAGATCAGCTTAGAACCACCAAGACCCACACCGGCAAGCCTACCAACTCTCAGGGATCTACGAACCCCTCTCTGCGTCACTCGATAGCCCGATCCCAAATTTTCAACATCCACCCGAGCCATTGAATGATTGCTGTGACACGAAAAGAAATCGGCTTCTTCAAAATCAGCGCCCGAAAATTCCTTCTGCAGAAAAAATTCAATCACGTTATTGAGATCCTTGCTCATCAACGATGCCTTCCCCAAAGAAACAACTCGACCCATTTCTTCCAAACAGTTCACAAGAGCTTCGAATCGAGAGGAATCAACATAGTCTTCCACCTCAATCTTCGTGACCGTTTGCCCCCACTCCTCTGATACGATGGGATACCCTGTTCGGTCAGATATCAAACTAAGTTCATCTTTAGTAAAAAAGGTTAAGTCATCTTCCGAATACCCAGGGAATCGCTCCACTAACCCATTTTGCTTCGTAACTTTTTCACGCATTTTCGATTCCTTACAGACTGCTGAAAACAAACACACCAACAATAAAAATAAAAGAATGCATCTCACTTGATCAACTCTCGCATCTCAGCCCGGTAGGGATCTTCACCTTCTGACAAGAGATTCGGCAAAAGGTCCCCAAATGCGTTTACCTCAGCAACCGCTATCGACTCCCTAGAAGAACTCACCATGAGATCTACTGCTATGTAGAGACATCCCGAAAAGCTTGCAGCAACCATTTCGCAAACTTGGATTACATCTTCCCACAAAGTTTCTCCAAGATTCTCTTTAATCAAATCCAAATCACAACGCGTATTTCCAAGGTGCAAATTCGTCATCGGCGATTGACTCCCTCTTGCTACAACATGCCGAACCCGACCTGCGATCACCAAGATTCGGAAATCAACGATCCTCCCATAAACACTCAGCTTCGGAAACCATCGCTCAACAAACAAATTTTCTAAACTGAGCTCGTCCAATAAATAACGAACCTTTTCGAAATCATGATAGCGGTTCACCACGAGCGAGTTATAGAGATTTTTTCCCTCTATTCGGGCTGATGTTGTCGCCAAAACACGAGAACCCAACCTCTGTAGAGCGACAACGCCTGAAGCGGATGAGCTATGCCTCGGCTTCACAAACACCCGCCGAACTCGATGCCTATGCATTAGCTCAAATACCTCATTTGAACCTGCCGATGTTCCCAAAATTTTCGGAATAGGGATCTGACGACTTTGAAGCCATTCTTGACTTGCCAGTTTATCAAACATCAAAACAATCTCATCAGGATCGTTTACAAACTGGATCTTTCCTCCCACCAATTCTTTCAACCTCTTTAAAACTGAGCTGAAGCCATCAAACCAAGATCTTTGCTGTCCGATTCTTCCCTTATCAAATTCAGAAGTCGAAAACGGAAGATCTCCCCCTCTCGCAACCAACTGCGAGTTGACTTCCGCATTTTCGCCTGGTGATTCAATGCGGAGAACATCGCACGAATCAACTACATCCAATAATGCTCGCTCGTCTTTAAGGTAATCACTCCAGGCCAAGACAATTGGGTCAGGCATGCCTAACCCACGACATGCCCTAATGAATAACCTAATCCTTCGATTCTCCGGGTTGCCAAGAACAACTAGACGCATGCTCTACTCGGACACCGCTACATAATAGCATACTTCATCATCATACCGGTCTGCTTCCTCTTTTCCACTCACGTCAACTTCTGGCCCCAAAACCTCCAATTTTGACATCATTTCCTCGCTCATGTAATGATGATTGAGATCCAATTTCCTTAACTTTTTGACCCTCTCTGATTCCAAAAGGAATTTGGCTCCATGATCTTGAAGAACTCCAAACGCAAGGCTCAATTCCTCCAACTGATCTAATATTGGAGCAATCGCGACCTCCTTCGCAATTTCGTTCACCAACTCACTATTCATCAACCTAAGAACCTTCAACTTCGGGAAAGGGTTGTTGTTGAACAATTTCCTCAAGTCATCAACCGTGACATCAGCATCTCTTTCTTCACAACCCAACCACAATTCAAGAACTTCGAGTTCAGGAAAATCAGAACTAACAACCCCTTCAAAGGTATCTTTATCCAAACCAGCTGTTTGTATTACCAACACCTTAAGTTTCTCGTGTTTCACCTTACTAAATGACTCGCCACATCCCCTGACATGTAACTCTTCCAAATTGGGAAAACTTCCCAACAACGGGAGACCAACATCACCCTGCTCAATCCATGTAATCTCAGAGTCTTCAGAAAGCATTTCCCCAGCAAAAAGCCACCTTAACTTCGGAAACTTAACTCGATTCGAGATCACAGACTTAACAACATCATCGTAAAAAGTATCGGCAGTTTCATCATTGAGCCCCAAACTTAATCCCACAGTTTCTTCACACTTGGGATCACTTAGATAAGTAGCGAATTGTTTCTCAAAGCCACCACGCTCCTCATGATTCCAAGAGTACGCGATTCGATAGATCCGATTGGGGCAATCTAAGGTCTTCTCAGGGTTGAAAGGAACGACTGGGATACCTTCCCATTGGTGAGTATAATCTTCGATCATAGGTCTTGAGTTTTCTTAATTGATCTCTGAGTTCTCTGCCATCAAAAAGAACGGACTTTCATGAATAAAAAGATTCAAGGAGTCGCATTCGATCTCGATGACACTCTCTTTTCCCGAGCATCTGCGTTCAAAAACCTATTAATGACATGGAACCCCAATCTCACACCAAGCTCACTCACCTCTATCATTGAAAGAGATCAACAAGGATATAGCGACCGAAAAACCTTCTTCCGGTGGCTTGCCGATTTTCTCGGCTCACAGAAAACAGGGACAGAACTACATCAGAAATTTATTTCAGAACTCCCCCTCCAAATCCCAACCCAACACAGTCACCTGGAACTCCTAAAAACACTCAAAAATCGAGGCTACAAAATTGCCATTCTCACAAACGGAGGATCTAGCCTGCAACGCGAAAAACTAAAAGCCACTGGTTTTCTCAATGACATTTCTGAATCTCATCTCGTAATCTCTGGCGAGACTCCCTTCGACAAACCAAACCCAAAAATTTTCCAATTCCTATCTGAAAAGATAAATATTCCTAAACAAAATATCCTCTACGTCGGAGACCATTTCAAAAATGACATTTCAGGTTCTCAAATCGCAGGGCTCCAAAGTGCCTGGGTCTGCCTCGGCCGGACACCCCCCAAAAATTTTCCTTCCAAAGTTTTAGTGATTGATCAACTCGACGAACTCCTTAACCACCTTCCCTGAAGTGCAAGAAATTGACATGAATCAAATCGTTGGCAAGCGAGACATCGCTTTCGTCGTTCTTGACGCTCTTCGATACGATGTCGCCGTCTCCGAGCTCGAAGGTGGGCGAACCCCAAACCTTTCTCGCCTCCTTCCATCAGGATGGGAGAAATTTCACTCACCTGGCAACTTCACCTTTTCTGCTCATAGCGCATTTTTCGCTGGCTTCTTACCAACCCCCGCTGATCCAAACAGCCCAAATGAGCGCCTCTTTGCCGCGACATTCGAAGGAAGCGAGACAACGGGGCCAAATACCTTTTGTTTTACCGAAGATAATTTAATTTCAGCTCTTCGCGCTAGAAACTACCACAGCATTTGCATCGGAGGCGTCGGATTTTTCAACAAACGCACCAACTTAAGTCGAAAACTCCCCGACCTATTCGACGAAAGCCATTGGTCCCAAGAAATGGGGGTGACAGGCAAAAACTCAACCGAACTACAATTCGCTCTCGCTCGAAAACTCCTCTGGCAAAGACCTCCAAATAGTCGGACCTTTCTTTATATCAACGTCAGCGCAATTCATCAGCCAAACTGCCATTACCTTGATCAAACAAAGGATAGCCTCGCAACACATGCCGCAGCTCTTCGCTACGTGGATCAACATCTCGACCACCTCTTCCGTACGCTCTCCAAAAACGGCACATTTCTCATTCTTTGTTCGGACCACGGAACCCTTTATGGTGAGGACGGATTTACCGGCCACCGTATTGGACACGAAGCTGTCTACACCGTTCCATATTCACACCTACTAATTTAGCTAGACATGAGCGAACTCGCCAAAAAATTACAGGAAGACCCATACCAGGGATATGCATACGGATACCCACACAAAACTGCCTATCGGCCTTTGTCCCCTCCCGAACCACTAAAGCCCCACTGGGAAGAGGAAGACCAAAACAACCTCTTTTTCTATCTGCACCTCCCATTTTGTGAAATGCGCTGTGGTTTCTGTAACCTTTTCACCACAACTCATCCAGGCAATGACCTCGTTTCCTCCTATCTCAGAGCCGTCGATCGCCAGATGCAAACTGTTGGCAGCTTTCTTTCCTCTCCCAATTTTTCCCAAGTAGCTTTCGGAGGAGGAACACCCTCTTTTCTCTCACTTGATGAACTAGAACGACTCTTTCGTTCCATTCGCCATCAGTTCGGAAATTTTCGTCAAGGAACCCCAATTTCTTTTGAAACCTCTCCCTCAACTGTCGATCAAGAAAAACTCGTATTCCTCAAAGAGCAAGGAATCACTCGCCTCAGCATCGGAGTCCAAAGCTTCATTAAAGAAGAAACAAAAAGTCTCGGACGACCCCAGAACCTTGACACCTTACACCACTCGCTCGAACAAATTAAAGCCTCCAAATTTTCGATCTTCAATATCGACCTGATCTATGGGACGCAGGGACAAACTCCTGAAAGTTGGCAGCAATCACTCGACCAAGCAACCTCTTACTCGCCCGAGGAACTCTATCTTTATCCTCTTTACGTACGCCCTCTGACAGGTCTCGGCAAAAAAGAACGAGCTCCATCTGATCTGAGACCAGAACTTTACGAACAAGCACGTTCTTTTCTCACATCAAAAGGTTACGAACAAATTTCCATGCGCCTTTTCCGTCATTCCGATGCAAAACTCCCCCAAGAGCAAGGCCCCATCCATTGTTGCCAAGAAGATGGGATGATAGGATTTGGTGCAGGGGCTCGATCCTATACTCAACATCTTCATTACAGCTCGGAATATGCAGTTGGCCACAAGGGAGTAAGAGAAATCATCAATCATTTTCTCCAGAGAACAAACGATGACTTCAAATTTGCTCACTATGGATGCTCCATCACTAAAGACGACCAAAAACGCCGATACCTCATCAAATCCCTACTCAGACGC
>JAHDGN010000115.1:0-2407 GCA_020627645.1 Akkermansiaceae bacterium | reverse complement strand
TGACTACCAAAACAAAATAGGATCCTTTGCCGAAGAAGACTTTCACGAAGAAATTCAGGACCTAATGAGCAATGAACTTGCGACAAGAGAAGGTGACTACATCCGCCTAACCCAAAAAGGATTTTCCTACTCTGACCTAATTGGCCCTTGGCTCTTTTCTCCGGAAATTAAAAATAAAATGGATCAATATGAGCTCGTCTAATCGCTGGAATATCCTCTATCGAGGCCCGCTCTCAAGCTGCAACTACGGATGCGATTACTGCCCGTTCGCTAAAACAAGAAATACAGCCAAGGAGCTCGCAAAAGACGCGCAGAGCCTAAACCGCTTCGTAGACTGGGTGTCGGCCCAAAATAATCGTGAAATTGGCATCCTTTTTACACCCTGGGGTGAAGCAGCAATTCACAAAAGCTATCAAGAAGCAATTGCTCGACTTAGCCACCTTAGCAATGTCTACCGTGTTGCCATTCAAACAAATTTATCAGGAAAACTACATTGGTTAAAAAATTGCGACCTCCGAAAAGCAGCGCTTTGGACAACATATCACCCAACTCAAACCTCCGAAAAAAAATTTCTACAACAATGCCAACATCTCGATAAATTGGGTGCTAGATACAGTGTTGGCGTCGTAGGATTCACCCATGAACTAGATAAGATCAAACACCTCAAATCTCAACTCGCCTCGGGAACATACCTATGGATCAATGCCTATAAAGACATTGCCAACTATTATGCTCCAGGTGAAATCGAAGCATTCGAAAAAGTTGATCCAAATTTTAGAACCAACACCATTCGACACCCAAGTCTTGGAAAACCTTGTCGAGCTGGTCATTCTAGCTTTTCCGTCGACGGAGAAGGCAACGCCTATCGATGCCACTTCATCAAAAAAGTGATCGGAAATATCTACAATCCCAGCTTTAGTGGAAAACTTAGCAATTCACCATCCCCCTGCACGAACGAAAATTGCGGCTGTTACATCGGCTACATCCACATGCCCGCTCTAGCACAGGAAAAGGTATACGGCGATGACCTCCTCAACCGTATTCATAACCCCTCATAGACTTAGTTTCCTAAAAATTGAACCAATTCACCCACAGCCAACAACCTCAGAAACAAGCTACTCGTCTCCACAAGAGAAATCTGAATGTGCATCGAAAGAACAAAAGTTGAACTTCCAGCTATTCCTACCAAAACCTGATAAAAATTTATCCTGTCCGGAGCGTTCGCCCAGACTCTTCAATAACTTCCCACTTTCTTTCCGCTCTTTTCATTTCCCGACGAAACCTTTCAAAACGACTCCATCCCCAGGCTTCTGACCAATTGTTCGGATCAAACGTTCTCACGATATCTTCTGGTAGTTCCGGATATTGTTTCAAAAGCTTCCTCAAAAACCGATTCTGCTCAGCGACACAAATTCGTTCAACCTGAACTCTATTGTCACGATTTGAGATGATCCCCTTTTTGCAAATGACCCCATGAGTCACCTCATGAACGATCACTGCCGCAAAATGTGCAGCGTGAAAAAGGAGATCTCCAACCGACTCATTGTATTCGACATCCAACTCCACAATTTGCGTCCGGCGCCTGTAGGCCCCACAACCAACCCCGCCTGGATGGGCGCTATTCACGATAAACCTAGCATGTTTTTTCACCCTCTCATATCGCTGAGGATCATGATCCCTGATGAGTTCCAATGCCTTTGTCACGATCATACGACAGTCATCTTGATTCTCACTAATCGAGACGATGGGAATCGAATCAAAATACTCCACAACGTGTTTATGGCACATCCAAATCATTGCCCTATTCGCAACGAACCCAAGAGGCCAAAACAGAAACCTTCTAAACTTCGCAAGAATCATTCCCTAGTCCCCTACCCCATCATCGCAGCCATTCCCAACCCTCCCCCTAATACCGCAGCCATTCCCCAAACCGACCATAGAGCAAGATTCCAACCCGGGACCTCACGCTTCATCACCAAACGAGAAATTCCTATCAGAAGATGCACTCCTCCAATGAGGCCAATTCCAGCGAGAGCGTATTCCCAAGGACTTTCTCCCACCACAATCTGAGCCATCGCTACCATCACAAAAGACAACAGGACCGCCACCATACCCCAAACAACCACCCCAACATTTGTTGCTTCTCTCTGGTTTTCGATAACCAGTTCCCCATTCGTCATTTGATCGAGGCGATGAAAAACAATTCGCGGCCGAGTCACCAACGAAATTCTTTTTCCCATCGAGCCCTTCAATCGACTCATCTTTTTCTTCAGTTCGTTCATTGCAAAAGCACCATACTGAACCAATAAGGACTCCCGCTATTGGAATAGAACGCCTCCTTTGTAACGACACCAAAGACTAGCAAAACCCCTTAAAAATCAAGGCCTCCTGTATCAAAGTTCACTCT
>JAHDGN010000114.1 GCA_020627645.1 Akkermansiaceae bacterium | reverse complement strand
ACAATAAATTTCACAACTCGGCGCCTCGCCCGACCTTCTGCCCACCGCTTGTCAGTCAAAAGATAGCCCTTGATACCATTTTGAAACCAGAAGTTGGTGTTAGCTCCGAAAATCAAACGACTCTTCCGACGAAAACAAAGCCCGCACCACCGATTCATGATTTCGATCTCATCCACCCCGGCCCCACATCCTTTCGCTTCAAAACCCGGGGTTTTAACCGCTTCTTCAAAACTCTTGGGACAACCTTTCTCAACATCATTCCCTTCGGTTGAACCGCCCCTAAGGAACCTCCAATCACAATGTTCTTCCCCCAATCAATCCCTGTCGGCTCCCTAGCCGATACGATCAAAGGCTTTGCTCCCCTTGGTGATATCATGAGGTTCCTGGAGACCTTGACCTCTTGCGGAAGCAACTCTCGCCCCTTCGTCCCCACACCCGCATCTAAACAAAAAATTGGACCCGTATTGCTAACAAAGACATTATCTCGAATTTCACACTTCCTAACCTGAAAATACCCCGTCCGATGACTGTTCGGTATCCCAGCAATCAAACTCACCGCCCCACCTGCCATGCCAGCGGTCCCCGATAAGTAGTTCCCTTCAATTAAGTGGCTCTCTCCACTCACCCGAATCCCACCAATCGCTCCACCCTCTTTTGCTCGCAAAAAAACATTCTCTCGAATCACACAACGATTCCCCACCCTCAAAGTTAAACACCCTCGGCACCCCAAAAACGTGTTCCTCAAATACTGATTATCACTCGACTTATTGGAAATAATCTCAATTTCTCCATCACACTTTTCGAACAAATTATCCGAGACCACACAGCCAGCACTCGTCATTCGATTCTGGCTATACCCGACACGAACAGTTTCAAACCCATTACCACGACCCTTAGGACGATTCCCAAAATAGTTGCCCCGGATCACATGGTTTGCATTAGCGCCCGCCAAATGAACCGCCAAGGTCACACCCAGATGAGATTGCCCCGAAAACCAACAACGCTCAACAACGTTCGAATTTCCCGAAACCGAAACCCAGTCATACCTTGTCTCGATTTTCTTTGGATTGTAGTCAATGATCGCCGTGTTTCTCAATGTGCAAAAGCTCGCTAGAGAAGGCCGATGTTTTAAAAACTGCACTACCGCTCCCCCTCCCAACACTCCGTTTCGAAAAGTCAAACCATCTACCACCAAATAGTCACCTCCGATCGTTAACGTCGATTTGCCACTCAAAATCACCTTCCCGGGAGTTTCCGCCCTCAAAAAAATTGGATTCGCCTCCGTTCCCTTCCCCCGGAAAGCCAAGTTCAAGTCCCGATAATTTCCATCCGGAATCACCAACACATCGCCAGGACTCAACCCCTCGCAAGCTTTCGCCAATTCCTGACTCGTTCTCACTTCCAACTTCTTTCCCGTTGCGGACACCACCATCAATGACAAGATCATCAATCCAACCAAATCCATTTTTTTATTTGCATGCATTTTTAATTGATGATCTTTACGGTCAAACTTTCAACCCCCTTTCTTTAATATATCAAACTTGACACACTGATATCAAAACCCTAGATAATTAATATGATAAAGTTGCTTGCACTTGCGCTACTATCCAACCTCTTATCCCTCTCTGCAGCTCCAGACCGAATCGCAGCAACAACTCTCAATGTTCCAGATTCTCCACCTGCTGGAGGCCTTACTCTCGAACCCGCTTTCCCAGGACTCTCGTTTAATCAGCCTCTCTGCATCAGATCGACTCCCGGAAACTCCTCGCGGCTTTTCATCGCCGAAAAAACGGGAGACCTGGAAGTCATCCCTGACGTCACAAGTACCAATCCCTCCAAAGTTCGCTTCCTAGACGTCGATGGAATCATCAATAGCAGGCCCAACGAAACCTTTCAAAGCTCGGGTGAACAGGGCCTACTTTCCGTCGCTTTCCACCCCAACTATCCTGCCAACGGATACTTCTTCACCGTCTACGTTCTTAACGTGAACGGAACCAGATACCAACGCCTCTCCCGCTGGCACGACCCCAACCCCAACGACAACACCGCGGACCCAAATTCCGAAGAAGTTCTCATCGAAATGCGGAACCAAGCTGCCAATCACAACGGAGGAGACATTCACTTTGGCCCAGATGGATACCTCTACATGAGCTGGGGAGACGAAGGCCTTGGCAACGATGATCTCAACAACGGCCAATTCCTCGACAAAGATTTCTGGAACGGGCTCATGAGGATCGATGTTGACCTTGAACCCCAGGACTACACTGCCTCCGACGGAACCGGAAACGACGATGCCAATATCGCCCCCAATTCCCACCCTGCGATTGTCCTCCACAACGGCAACCCCCTCTACGAGGTTCCTGCTGATAACCCCTGGGTCGGTGCCACCAGCTTCAACAATCAAACTGTGAACCCCAACAACACCCGCACTGAATTCTTTGCCATCGGCTTCCGAAATCCCTGGCGTTTTAGCTTTGACTCACTCACCGGCGAACTCTGGCTCGGTGACGTCGGCCAGGGAGCCTTTGAAGAAGTTTCATTAGTCAAAACCGGAGAAAATCACGGTTGGGCCTTCTGGGAAGGCGACGCTCTTGGCGCACACGCCAACGAAACCATCAACGGAGCCACCCGATTCGATGTCACTCACACTCGCCCAGTCTGGGATTATGCCCGAGGGAGCGGCTCCTTTCAAGGTCGCTCGGTCACCGGAGGTGTCGTCTACCGTGGCACTCGCATCCAAAGCCTCATCGGAAAATACATCTTTGCGGACTACGCGGTCGGAAATATCTGGAGCCTTGAACGAACAAGCACCCCCGGATCACCCAATGTTGAACGCCTTCTCGGAGAACCAAGAATTGCAGCCTTTGGCACCGATCCCACCAACCAAGATGTCCTCCTTGCCGATCTCGAGGATGGCATCATCCATCGCCTCGTCGTCACCCCACCCAATCCAGGAACTTTTCCTGAAACATTAGCTGAAACTGGCATTTTTTCCGACCTGTCGACCCTCACCCCCAACCCCGGCGTCGTTGCCTACGACATCAACCTCCCCTTCTGGTCCGATCACGCTCTCAAACAACGCTGGTTTGCCATTCCCAACACCACTGATCAGTTCACCTACCAACCCAACAACACCTGGGATTCCCCCGTCGGCACCGTTTGGGTCAAACACTTCGACCTTGAAACGACCCGAGGAAACCCCGCCACCAAAAAAAGAATCGAAACCCGCCTTCTTGTTCGAACAGCCTCCGGGTCCTACGGAGTGTCCTACAAATGGAACGATGCTGGGACCAATGCCACTCTCGTGAGTGAGGCAGGAGAAGACCTCAGCCTCAATATTCAAACCCAAAGCGGTACCATCACCCAATCCTGGAGAATTCCCTCTTATGCGGAATGTGCTACTTGTCACACCTCCCAAGCAAATCACTCACTCTCCTTCAATACTCCTCAGCTAAATCGAACCGGAACCATCGGGGGGGAAACCGGCAATTTTCTCACCCTCTTGCAAGAGGCTGGATACATCAACCCAGGGTCACTTTCGAACCCTGACCTCCTTCCCGCCCACCCAGCCCTGGACGACGACACATACTCGCTCGAAGCACGGGTCCGCGCCTACCTCGATGTCAATTGCGCTTATTGTCACCAAGATCAAGGCTCAGCTCCCGCCTCCTGGGACGGAAATTCCCACCTCTCCCTCTCACAAACGATGATCATCAACGAACTCCCTTCAGGAACCATCCTCAATCCCGCCGATCGCCTCATCGTTCCAGGTCAACCAAATCGATCTGTCATCCTGAACCGTGTCGCCTCCACCAACGGATACACCCGCATGCCTGCCCTAGGAACCAACATCATCGACCAACAAGCCGTTCAGCTCCTCACCGACTGGATCGGACAGGAAGCAACCTCAAGCCTCACCTACGAAGACTGGCGACTCGCCAACTTCGGCAACCTCACCTCACCTGAAGGAAACCCGACCGCCAACCCCGACAACGATAGCCAAAATAACCTTTCTGAATGGCTAGCGCTCACCAACCCCAATGACCCCTCTTCCACCTTCCACCCCAGTCTCGTCTCCGCCGGCCCTAGTCCCTCCCTCCAACTCCCCGCCATTCCAGGTCGACGCATCCTCATCGAACACTCTCTCAACCTCGAAAACAACACCTGGGCTCCTTGGCCCATGCCCGGAAACAACGGAACCCCAAGAAATCCCAACCTCATGCACCAATTCACCCTCCCAACCCCCGAGACCCAAGAATTCTTCCGCCTCCGAATCGAACCAAATTAAAAGATACATCACAATTTTCACAAAAAGCCCTCCGAAAAGCACTCTCCACTTGTAATCACCGTAGGTCGGAATATGTTCCCCGGCCTCCAACCCACCGGTTCTTGCAACTTCCATGAGTGCACCAAAAAACCCTCTCTGCTCCTTCGTCTCATCTTCCATTGGTCGAAAACTCATCGTCGCCATCACTGGCCTCGCTTTCGTCCTGTTCCTTGCAGGCCACCTCACAGGGAACTTGCTCATCTTCGCAGGGGAAGACGCATTTAACGAATACGCCTACTTCCTACACCATTTCTTACATGGTGCTGGTGTATGGGTCGCTCGTCTCGGCCTCCTTGTTTGCCTCGTTCTCCACGTCTGGTTCACCATCCTTCTCACCAAGGAAAACAAATCAGCACGCCCCAAATACGCTCACCAGGCCACGGTTCAGGCTCCAAAATCTTCCCGTATCATGATCTGGTCTGGACTCACCATCCTTGCCTTTATCATCTATCACATCCTCCACTTCACCGCCCGAGTCGGTAATGACTACAACGGCGATCGCTATCAAACGACACTGAAGACCGGCGAAGACGCCCACAATGCCTGGCTCATGGTCATCGACGGATTCTCCTGGTGGCCCGCCGCCCTATTCTACGTAATCGCAATGACCCTTCTTTGCTCCCACCTCTCCCACGGCCTGGCCTCTATCTTCCAAACCCTCGGACTCCGCACCAAAAAGACCGCACCCCTTATCAATCTTACCGCCAAAGCTTACACCCTCGTCATCTTTCTTGGATTTATTTCCATCCCTATCGCCATCTACCTCTTCGGATTTGGCTGCAGCTGTAAGTAACTTCACGCCTTCACAAACCTAAACTGAAACTCTTTTCCCCATGGCTCTTGACTCAAAAGTTCCAAACGGTCCGCTCGCCTCCAAATGGACCAACCACAAAGGTGCCTCCAAACTCATCAACCCCGCCAACAAGCGGAAATATAAGGTGATTGTCGTTGGCTCCGGACTCGCTGGAGGGGCCGCAGCGGCGACCCTCGCCGAATTAGGATACAAGGTTGACTGCTTCTGCTACCAAGATTCCCCACGACGCGCCCACTCCATCGCCGCTCAAGGAGGAATCAACGCTGCCAAAAATTATCAAAACGACGGTGATTCCGTCCACCGCCTCTTCTACGACACCATCAAAGGAGGTGACTTCCGATCGCGAGAAGCCAACGTTCATCGCCTCGCTGAAGTCTCAACCGAAATCATCGACCAATGTGTCGCACAAGGTGTCCCCTTCGCCCGCGAATACGGCGGCCTCCTCGACAACC
The DNA here is from genome assembly GCA_020627645.1 of Akkermansiaceae bacterium. Classification (GTDB taxonomy): domain Bacteria; phylum Verrucomicrobiota; class Verrucomicrobiia; order Verrucomicrobiales; family Akkermansiaceae; genus SW10. The sequence goes on along the minus strand of JAHDGN010000114.1, from coordinate 3,552 downwards.
GGTCATTCGGTGGCGCTCAGGTGAAAAGAACCTTCTACGCTCGAGGCCAAACCGGCCAACAGCTCCTCATCGGCTGCTACCAAGCACTTGAGAAGGAAATCGGGAAAGGTGGCGTCACCATGCACCCCCGGACCGAAATGATGGACCTCGTCGTCGTTGATGGACACGCCAAAGGGATCGTCGTGCGCGATATGAAAACCGGCGAAATCTCCACTCATGCCGCCGACACCGTCATCCTCGCAACCGGCGGATACGGCAATGTTTTCTACCTCTCAACCAATGCCATGGGCTGCAATGTCATGGCCGCCTTCCGTGCTCACAAACGCGGAGCCTACTTTGCCAACCCCTGCTACACCCAAATCCACCCAACCTGCATCCCTGTCTCGGGCGACTACCAATCAAAACTTACCCTCATGTCCGAGTCCCTGAGGAACGACGGACGCATCTGGGTTCCCAAATCAGCCGAAGACGCCAAAGCCATTCGCGACGGCCAAAAGAAAGCCTCCGACATTCCCGAAGACGAACGCGACTACTATCTCGAACGCAAGTACCCCTCCTTCGGTAACCTTTGCCCACGCGACATCGCCTCCCGCGCCGCCAAAGAATGCTGTGACGAAGGACGCGGTATCGCCCCCACCGGACTCGGCGTTTTCCTCGACTTCAAAGACGCCATCAATCGCGATGGCGAAGACGCGATCCGTGCCCGCTACGGCAACCTCTTCCAAATGTATGAAAAGATCTCAGGTGAAGATCCATACAAACAGCCAATGATGATTTACCCTGCCGTCCACTATACCATGGGCGGACTCTGGGTTGACTACAATCTCATGTCCAACCTCCCCGGACTCCACGTCCTCGGAGAAGCCAATTTCTCCGACCACGGTGCCAACCGCCTCGGTGCCTCCGCCCTCATGCAAGGCCTCGCCGACGGATACTTTGTGATCCCATCGACCGTTGCCGTCTACCTAGCCGAACAAAAACCAGGCTCCGTCACCACCGAGCACCCAGAATTTAACAAAGCAGAAAACGCAGTCCGTGATCGCCTCAAATCCCTGATGGACATCAAAGGAAACCGCTCCGTCGACTCCTTTCACCGGGAACTCGGACTCCTCATCTGGGATAAGTGCGGAATGGCTCGCGATAAAGAAGGACTCGAACACGCCCTCAAACGCATCCCCGAAATCCGCCAGGAATTTTGGACCAACGTCCGCATCCCCGGCTCCCCAAATGGACTCAATTCCGAGCTCGAAAAAGCAGGTCGAGTCGCCGACTTCATCGACTTTGCCGAGGTCCTCTGCCACGATGCCCTCAACCGAGAAGAATCTTGCGGCGGACACTTCCGCTCCGAACACCAGTTCACTGACGCTGACCCCGAGGTCCAAGACGGAACCACTCAACCAGGCGAAGCCAAACGCCACGACGAAAACTACCAATACGTCGCCGCATGGGAACACACCGAACCTGGAACAGCGCCCATCCTCCACAAAGAAGAACTCGTCTTCGAAGAAGTTCAACCCTCAATCCGGTCCTACAAATAAGAAGATGTCGTGGAATCCGAAGATCTCAAAAACCGGTCTAAGCAGGTTGCCCTTCGAGTCATCCGGCTTATCAAGGCCATGGAACAAGATCTCGCCTCACAAACCATTGCCTCACAAATCATCCGCTCCGCAACCTCCATCTCAGCCAACTACCGATCCGTCTGCCTTGCCAAATCCCGAAAAGATTTCATCAATAAACTCAGAACTTGCGCAGAAGAAGCAGACGAAACCGCGCATTGGCTTGAACTCCTCATCGAAAGCAACCTCTTTCCTCCCGAAAAGCTTCTCCCGCTAAAAACTGAATCCGAAGAACTCACTAAAATTTTCCTCGCCTCAATAAAAACAGCTCGAGACAACTCCTAAAATAATTCATCCTGCAATCCTTCATTAGTTCATTCCAATGTCTTTCCTCAATCTCACACTCAAAGTTTGGCGTCAGGAAAACTCCACCTCTTCCGGCCGCATCGAGACCTATGAAGCGAAGGAGATTCCCACATCCGCTTCTTTCCTAGAAATGATCGATATCGTCAATGAGCGGCTCATCAAGGACGGAGAAGAACCCATCCACTTCGATCACGATTGCCGCGAAGGAATCTGCGGAATGTGCTCCATGACCATCAACGGGATCCCACACTCCAAAGAACGCGGCATCACCACCTGCCAGCTCCATATGAGGAAATTTAAAGATGGCGAAACCATCTGGATCGAACCCTTCCGCGCCAACGCCTTCCCCATCATCAAAGACCTCGTCACTGACCGAACCGCTTTCGATCGCATTATTGCTTCTGGAGGATACATCTCCGTTCGCACCGGGTCTGCACCCGACGCTCATGCCATCCCCATTCCAAAAGCCGACGCCGATGCCGCCTTCGACGCAGCAGCCTGCATCGGATGTGGTGCCTGCGTGGCAGCCTGTAAAAATGCCTCCGCTATGCTGTTCGTCTCCGCAAAAGCATCTCACCTCAATCACCTTCCCCAAGGCGCAGTCGAAAAAGACCAACGCGTTCTTGGCATGGTTCGCCAAATGGACGCCGAAGGATTCGGCAACTGCACCAACCAATACGAATGTGAGGCCGTTTGCCCCAAAGAAATCAGTGCCGACCACATCGCTAAACTGAACCGCGACTACCTCGCTGCCTCCGCTCGCGAGGCCACAAGCTAGCGCTTTCGTTTCCCCCAAAAAAACCTTTGCCGCAAACCCGGGGACTCATAAACCCTGGGTTTTTTGTAGCAAGCACCCAAACCGCTCCATGCCCTCACCTCAATGCCCCCAATGTTTCGAAGAACTCATCCCCGCTGACTGCGCACCATGTTGGGAATGTGGTCATCTCGAGCACGAGATCGAACACTTGAGACTCAGAAAGCACAAGTACTTCGAATACCGCGTCTTCAACCACCCCATCATTCTCTGCGACTTTTGCCAAGTCGACTTTTCATCATACAAACCCGAAACCTTCGGCCTTCCCAAAAACACCGCCCTAGGACTTGGAACCAAATTCTTCGACTTTCTGAGAGAAATCCCCAACCCCACCCTTCAAAAAGACCTCGTTTGCCGATCCTGCAATCACCGCCTCAAATTCCTAAACTGGCTCCTCTCAGTCCAAGCCTAAAAAATCGCCACCCCATTTCGGGATGACGATTACTAAAGAACCAAATCAAATCAGAATGCTGACCCGATGAATCAGATCAACGAGGCCCTAGTTTACCGCACTTCAGGCCCTCCAAAATTGAAGCCAAACTGCAGCCAAACCGAATCCTCACTGCCCTCGTCCAACTCATCGTGGGAATACTGGACCCGCGCATACGAATCCCAATCCTTTAGCTGAAACTCCCGAGTCAAAGCCACCGAAACCCGATCACGCTCTTCCGAATCAAAAGCATACACCAACTCTCCATCCTCAATCTCCCCCCCTGACTGCCTCCCCTGGATATGCTCATAACGCAAGTCCGCAATCCAATCCTCCGCAAAACGGTAACTCACAAACGCCATCCACCCATACTGCGAAACATCACC